>JBGTJM010000244.1:0-5088 GCA_041745115.1 Thermomicrobiales bacterium | reverse complement strand
GGTTCTGATCATTGCATGTCCCTGTGCGCTGGGACTGGCGACGCCGACTGCTGTGATGGTCGGCACCGGCAGAGCCGCGGAGCTTGGGGTACTGATCAAGGGCGCAACCGCTCTGGAGCAGGCTCACAAGGTGACGACTGTAGTGCTGGACAAGACCGGAACGATCACGCTAGGGAAACCTGTAGTCATGAGCGTCGAGCCAGTGGAGCCGTTCTCGAGAACAGATCTGATTCGAATGGGAGCGGCGGCTGAGGTGAATTCGGAGCATCCGCTGGCGGCGTCTATTGTTCAGCATGCGCGTGATCTGGATATCGAGCTGCCCCTCGTCGGATCGTTCGAAGCAACCCCCGGGCGTGGCATCGCGGCAGTAGTCGAGAACCGGGACGTTCGAATTGGCAATGCGTCGTGGATATCGCAAAGCGGATTCGATATTTCTGAGCTGACCGAACGTGGCTCGCAGATGGCAAGAAATGGCCAAACGCCTGTTTTCGTCACGATCGATGGGGAGCCGGCAGGGATTATTGGTATCGCCGATAGCGTAAAACCGGAATCGGCACGAGCGATCGCACATCTGCAGGAGGCTGGGCTCGATGTGTGGATGCTGACTGGTGACAACAGCCTCGCGGCTCAGTCCATCGCGAGGCAGGTCGGCATCGATCCGGCCAGAGTGATCGCGGAGGTTCTGCCATTTGGAAAGGCGGAAGCCATTGCCTCGATGCAGGCCGCTGGCCATGTCGTGGCAATGGTGGGCGACGGCATCAACGATGCCCCGTCGCTGGCTGTTGCGGATGTTGGCGTGGCGATTGGTACGGGATCTGATGTGGCCCTGGAAGCCAGCGACATCACCTTGATTGGCGGTGATCTCAACGGTGTAGTCACGGCCCTCGCACTGGCGAAGCAGACATTCAAGACCATCCGCCAGAATCTCTTCTGGGCATTTGCATACAACGTCGTTCTCATTCCTGTCGCCATGGGGGCTCTCTATCCACTCACCGGGCATTTGCTGAACCCGGGATTGGCTGCCGCCGCGATGGCGCTTTCGAGTGTGAGTGTTGTAACGAACTCGTTGAGATTGCGTGGTTTCACTCCTACGAAGCATCCAAGAGCGTCGTCATCTGCTTCGGTTCAGCAGGTAAGCCCCGCGACGTCGTAAGCAGTTCTCCACTTCAACAGGTGTTGCATTACCGGCGACTTGTGCAATAATCGAAGGGTCGGCAGGATGATCGTGGACAACAATTGAAGTTCAGTTGTGGACTGAACGCATTTGACGTGCACCCAGAAACATCAGGAGTTCTACCCTGCAGATTGAAGTGTTTGGCCGCGCTCCGTATCTCCCCTCGGGACTCATCGAGTGGGTGATATTTATCGCCGTTTTTGCGGCGATTCTTGTTGTTGGGACTCGCGCTTCAAGCCTTCCGGCGGCTCTCTTCATGGCGTTCGCCGGTTTCGCTGCGTACCTCTTTGATTCGGTCATCTTCATTCCGCTGGCTATAGCCGGGGCCGCTGCTTTCGCGTGGCTGGCACGTGGACACACCGATCATCCGAAGCCTGGACGGCGTGCGCTGCGAGAGACGGTTATTTGCTCGTCCGTCTTCGTGCTTTACGAAGTAGGCAGGCACCTCGTAGAGGGCTCCTGGGATACAGCGCGATCGAACGCTGAGGCGATCATGCGCTTTCAGGATCGATTGGCACTTGACCAGGAAGTCGCAGTTCAAAGGTTCCTTCTCAGAAATGACTCGTTCGTTGGTTTCATCAACTCTTCGTATTCCTGGTTTTTTCTGCCATTCGTAGCGGGCGCGCTTTTTTGGCTCTTCATTGCAGATGACGATGTGTACCGGCGGTTCCGGACGAGCCTGGCGATTTCAGCAGCGCTAGGCGTTCTGGTGATGTGGGTTTTTCCAGTTGCGCCACCGCGTATGGTTCCAGGAAGCGACCTGATTGGCACGCATGCGATGCGTGGCGGTTCCCATAGCTTTGTGAATCAGTTCGCCGCGGTGCCGAGTTTTCATGTTGGGTGGGTGGCCCTGAGTGGCCTGGCGCTGTTCGTGGCAGTTCGACACTGGGTCCGGTGGATATGGCTGATCGGCCCGGTCTTCTTCATGGGCTTCATCGTGATGGCAACCGGTCATCACTATTTCGTGGATGGAATCGTTGGATCGGCGCTCGGCGCTTTTCCGTTCCTTGTCCTCACTTATCTGGCGGCCGTGGAACGGTCTCCGGAGCACCGTTTGTCATTTGCCAACACTGGATTTGCAAAGGCGCTCAACGCCGTAGCTCGAGAGATCTCGACTGTGCCCCGGTTGAGGTTTTCGATCTACTCGTTGACGCTGCTGTTGACGTACATGATCGTTCGCCAGTTCGTGGACCCAGGATTCACGAATTACTGGGGCTATATCGTGGCCCAAATTGCCATAACGATCATTGCCATCATGATCGTGAGTGTGAAACTGGCGCCAGAGGGTGGCCTCTCGCTGGTGACGCACACGATCGTGGTGTTCACGACCTATGCCGATACGTTTGGAACAGCGGGTCACATGTATGACCGGTTTGCGTGGTATGACAAACTCACACATTTTCTCGGAGTAGCGGCGGTTGCGACAGCAGCTGCGGACGTGCTGCTTGCGCTGTTGCGCAGAGGCACGATTTCGTGGAAGCCAGTTTCGATCATGATCGTGGGCATCACCATTGCGATGACTGGCGCTCTGGCCTGGGAAGTCTATGAGTTCTATGGGGACCGGCTCTTCAATACCGGTCGCCACGCCGGGGCAGCGGATACGATTTACGACATCATTTCGGGCTTTGCCGGGGCGGTGGTTGCTTCTTCGTTGCTGTACTGGTGGCATTTCTCGCCGCGCCAGGCAACCAGCGTCGATCGCTCCGGATATCTCGTAGCGGAGTCCTCCGGCGATGTGGATGGCTCCGATTAGTAGCGATTGTTCAACCACTCTCCGAAGGAACCTTCAGTGGAGTTGAAGTCACCTCTTTTGCTGGACTCCGTGGCGGTGCAGCGTGTCTGGGGTGGCAGCCGCTTCGAAGGCCCGGAGATGCCGATTGGTGAGGTCTGGCTAGTACATGACGAGAACGTCATCAAAGGTGGGCCCGGCGCAGGGAAAACACTTGGGTGGGTTTGCGAAACCTTTGGTGAAGCGCTGCTTGGCTCAGCACTCTGGGCGAAAAGCGAGCGGCGTTTCCCTCTCCTGATCAAGCTGATCGATGCTGCAGAGTGGCTTTCGATTCAGGTACACCCCAATGACGACCAGGCTGCTTCGCTCGAAGGGGACGGGGTTCGAGGGAAGTCAGAGGCCTGGATGGTGCTCGACGCCGAAGCTGGCGCGCAGATTATCGCTGGCACTCAACGGGGAGTTGATCAACATCACCTCGAAGAGGCGATTCGCCAGGGCACGGTTGCTGATCTGCTAAGTGTCCACGACGTATCGGCAGGGGATGTCTTCGACCTGCCGGCTGGAACGATCCATGCCCTCGGTCCTGGCACGTTGATCTATGAGGTTCAGCAAAGTTCCACCATCACTTACCGGATTTCCGACTGGAACAGGCCAAGCTCTGCTGGCCGTGCACTCCATATCGATCAGGCGATTGTTTGCGCTCGAGTTACTCCAAATTGTGCACCGACCCGGGCTCCCGTTATCTGGAGCGGTGAGCCTACGGAGACGGTGAGTTCCGAGTTCTTCAAGCTGATCTCCATCGCCGTTGATGAGCAACCCGTCGAACTGTGCACGGCTGGTGAGCGATTTCACGTTGTCACAGCGATCGAAGGCGCCATCCTTCTCAGCGGAAATGGCTGGCAGAATGCCATCAGGCCATTTGATACGCTTGTGATTCCAGCTGCTCTGCATCAGTACGTTGTTTCCGGGGCGGACAGCGGGCGGGTGCTCATTTCGATGCCTGGGTAGTCGGATCGTTGGTCCGAAGTCCCTCGTAGACGACCGCGACCACCGCGCCATAGGCGACGTGACGAGGCGTCGTCCACAGATAGGAGCGGATCGACCAGTAGCTGTCTATCTGTCCTTCCCGAATGCCGGGATGATGCCCTTCAAACACGAGCAACGGATAGAGCAGCGTGTTTTCGATGACTGCGACGGCTGCTCCACGGAGTGCGGGTGGGCCGGGCAATCGATTGTGGAGGACCTGCGTGTAAGCGACTCCCAGAACGCCGGAATTGATAGTGTGCGCGATGAGTCCGGCCGTTTTTGCCAGACGAGGGTTGTGGCTTGCTGGTCTGCCAAGCAGCAGGACGTCGTTCAGATTTCTTCCCGACAGTCGTATTTCGGCCTTCATCACCAGAAGAAAAGCGGCACCGCCGGCGAGCCCTGCCAGCGCTCCGGGTATGATGTTTTTACGATTCAACAATCCCAAGTGAAATCCATTCTGTCAAGAGGAGATGGTGCTGCGTAGACGCCCTCCCACAAGTGATTGTTGCCGAAGTTGGCTACTCTTTGGCGTGCTCAGGCAACCACAGGCATCGACTGGGTGATTTGGACGGGGCTCTTCGAACCGATCGCTTATCAGGCGATCATTACGTTTCGGAGTTGGCCCAGGTGCTCGACTTCCACTACGACTTCGTCACCAGGCTTGAGCCATGGCTTGCTGGCCATGCCCATGGCGACACCTTCCGGCGTGCCCGTGATGATCACGTCGCCCGGCTCGAGAGTGAAATACCGGCTGATATAGCTGATGATCTCGGCGACGCCAAAGATCATATCGCCGGTATTGGAGTCCTGCCGAAGCTCGCCATTAACCCAGGTTCGTGCTCGCATGCTCTGCGGATCGCCCGCCTGGTCAGGTGTGACCAGATACGGACCGATTGGCAGGAAGTTATCGAGTGTTTTACCGAGGAGCCACTGGCTGGTCCGCGACTGGAGGTCACGCACGCTGATGTCATTAGCGGTGCAGTACCCGGCTACATACTCGAGCGCTTCGCTCTCGGAGACATTGCGCGTGCTTCGGCCGATGACGAGCCCGAGCTCGACCTCGTAGTCATACTCGGTTGCCACCGTGGGCAGTGCGACGGAGTCACCCGAACCGCACAGCGTATTCGAGAACTTGGAAAAGAGCACAGGCGATTCCGGA
>JBGTJM010000243.1:0-3110 GCA_041745115.1 Thermomicrobiales bacterium | reverse complement strand
GCGTTTGGCGCCAAAGCGGTTCACGTGGAGGTCCTGGCTTCACAAGATTACGGACGACTCAGTACTCTGGCCGCGGAAACGTGGCAGCCACCAAAGGAATAGGCAATGAATGACCGCAATGAATCAATCAAGCGAGAACCTTACCAGACAGACGGTCGTCCCCTCATCCTGCTGACTGGAGGTACCGGTTACGTCGGAGGACGCTTGTTGACCAAGCTCGAGGAGGCAGGATACCCGGTCCGCTGCCTGACTCGTCGCCCGGAAGAGCTGGAAGGACGGATCGCTCAGGGTACTGAGTCGGTTTACGCCGACATGCTGGACTCCGACAGCCTCAAGACTGCGATGATCGGTGGTGATATCGCGTTCTATCTCGTGCATAGCATGGGATCGTCGTCTGATTTCGAGGAGCAGGACCGCATCGCGGCCCGAAATTTCGGGGACGCCGCCCGTGAAGCAGGAGTGCGGCGAGTCATCTATCTGGGCGGGCTCGGGGAGGAGTCGGACGATATGTCCGAGCATCTTCGCAGCAGGCAGGAAGTAGGACGAGTGCTGAGAGAGTCAGGCGTTGACGTAATCGAGTTTCGTGCTTCGATAGTGATCGGTTCTGGCAGTCTCTCGTTCGAAATGGTGAGAGCGTTGGTCGAGCGGTTGCCGATCATGATTGCGCCAAAGTGGGTCGCTGTAACAGCCCAACCGATCGCCATCAACGACCTGCTTGCCTATCTCCTTGCGGCATTGACCCTGGATGCAGTAGGCAGTCGCGTTTACCAGATTGGCGGCACCGATCGTGTCTCCTATGGGGAGATCATGAACGAGTACGCCAAACAGCGTGGACTTCGCCGCATCACGATTCCGGTCCCGGTTCTCACTCCGAGGCTGTCCAGTCTCTGGCTTGGGCTCGTGACACCGGTCTACTCCCGGGTTGGACGAAAACTGATCAGCAGCATCAAGAATCCAACGGTCGTCAATGATGATGCGGCCCTGCGCGACTTCGATGTCTCACCGATAGGGCTTTCAGAGGCAATAGCGCTGGCCATCCGAAGCGAAGAACAGGAGATTGCGGCGACTCGCTGGTCTGATTCATTGTCGTCCAGCGGTGACACCAGGGAATGGAAGAGTGAGCGATTTGGCAGCAGGCTGATCGACTCCCGCACCGTGACCGTCGACTTGTTGCCCGAGCAAGCATTTCGACCAATCAGCCGGATCGGCGGGAGCACTGGCTGGTACTACGGCAACTGGCTGTGGAGCATTCGGGGATTTCTCGACTTGCTGGTAGGCGGCGTGGGAGTCCGTCGGGGTCGTCGGGATCCAGTCAATCTGAGAGTTGGTGACGCCCTCGACTGGTGGCGGGTCGAAGCATTCGAACCCAACCGGCGCTTGCGCCTCTCAGCAGAGATGAAGCTGCCTGGCCGGGCCTGGCTGGAGTTTGAAGTCGATCCCGGCAATGATGGTGGCACCATTGTTCGGCAGACAGCGATCTTCGATCCGGTCGGACTGAGCGGGCTACTGTATTGGTACGCAACCTATCCTCTGCATCAGTTTGTCTTCTCCGGAATGCTGAGAAACATCGCTGCCGCGGCTGAAAACGGTGGGCAAGGATCGGTTTAGCCTTGGCGCGGCGATGACTCGATAGCATTGGCAATAGTGGGCACTGGGCTCAACCAGAGTTCGACACAGCTCCTCTACGCGCTGGCAAAATGCTTTCGAGTTCTCCAGTTTCGCTTGGCCGCCAACCCACAGCGTGGCCAGCTGGGGAATTCAGCGTGTCGCGCCGCTACTCCTTCGACTTGTGTCGACTTGCCGATACGGCCGTCGCGCGAAATGCGTCAGCGGCAGCCGCCAGCGTTGTGAATCGAGCGTTTTGGTCAGCAAACGTGTTGATAAGGCGCTCCAGCATTAGCATTCTGTGGCCCCGACCGATGACCTGCGGGTGCATTGTCAGCGTGTATACCCCGTTCGGTACATTCGTCCGCATGTACTCGAATTCGCCGATCCAGATCTCCTCGACTTTGCTCGGGGCGGACAGGCCAGGGAAAACGCGGTTGTCGACTCGCAGATACTCGAAGTGCGGGAAGTCATCCAGAATCCAGCTCACCGGCATCTCTACGAGATCTACTTCCTCTCCGAAGAGGTAGGGGCCATCAGGCTGAATCTGGTCGCCAACCCGGCACCAGTAGGGTTCGAAGTCCGATGCCATCAAGGAACTTTCGTAGCGAAATCCATAGTCCTGAAGAAGCTGAATCGTGTTCGGACTGTTGTCCCATGATGGCGATCGGTACCCTACAGGAACCACCTCGACAACTTCGCGCAGAGCACGCAGACCGCGTTCGAGCACCCGCATTTCTTCGTCGATCGGAAGACTGCCGGGGTTCTCATGCAGGTATCCGTGATGGCCACTTTCATGACCAGCGGATGCGATAGCCCTCGTCAGATCGGGAAAGGTTTCTGCCGTGTGTCCCGTGACGAAGAATGTGGCCGCGTTCGGGTGTTGATCGAGCAGCTTGAGGATTCGCTCTACGCCAACTGCCCCGAACTCGCCCCGCGAGATCATGCTGGGCGACGATGACCCCATCGGCCCAATCCAGATCGAGATGGCATCGAAGTCAAATGTCAGACAGACCGTTGGTTGCCCTTTGCTCACAGCGGTTGATCCTCTCCTTCCAATGAAACGGTTGGCGCGAGCCTTGCGTGGTGTGTCTATCATACGAGCAGGTATCAGGTAGATGCCTCGTTCAACCTGGCGATTTCGGTCACTACCTCGCTTGTGGCAAATCACTCACTTAAGCGAGCATAAGGAGAATGTTGATGAGCGGCGATGACAAGTCCACAATTTCCATCCCTTTTCCAGACATTGACTTACCACAATTGAAGATCACAGCTGCACCTGCCCGGTTGAATGTGTCCGCGGGAGATGATCTCGTCTGGGTAGCCGGGAGCTACACCGATCCCAGCAATGAAACGGGCTACCGTGTTAATCAGCAGGGCCCAGTCACCCAGCTGACTCACGATCGCCACTTCAGCGGACTGCGCAAGGGGGTGCCTCAGTTCGATCTCGCGCTCGGCACTGGCAGGAGCTTTTCACTGGCGATCGAGACTGGTGCAAGTGACAA
>JBGTJM010000242.1:0-2157 GCA_041745115.1 Thermomicrobiales bacterium | reverse complement strand
ATTGTCATTAACGATCCGGAATCTGTTGCAATTGCCGTTACCGCTGGTATAGGTGCGAATGTAGATCTGCTTGTAGGTGGCAAGACCGATGATCTTCATGGCAATCCAGTCCCGGTTCACGGCACAGTGAAGCAAATCACTGACGGCCACTGGATACACGAAGGGCCAGAAAACGCTGGAGTGCCAGTTGATTCGGGTCCGAGCGTACTCCTGCAGTCGAAGGGCGTGAACCTCGTTCTTACATCGCACAAAACGATGCCAGGGGATCTTCAACAGCTCCGCTCGATGGGAATCGAGCCATCTCAGCAACGCATTCTCGTGGTGAAGGCAGTCGTGCGATGGAGGGGTGGATATGAGCCCATCGTTAAGAGGGCGATTCTTGTCGATACTCCTGGTCTCGGCAGTGCGGATCTCACGCGGTTCACGTTTCGGCACCTGAACCGGCCGATTTACCCATTGGATCAGGACACGACATGGGCCGGACGGTGAGCACACTGGTGGAGTCGAACCGTTACGCGTTCCTGCGGGAGAGCTGCCACACGAGTAGCGCGTAGGCTGCTACTCCCCAGACCATCACAATCACGAGGCTCTGCCACAGATTCTCATTGAGCCTTGACTCAGTCGCGCTGTCAAGGAGAAGATTCATTGCTGCACCTGCAGGTGTGAGACCGGCGATTCGGCCGATGGTGCTCGATTCACCCAACCCCACCAGAAATGCTGGCGTAATCACTGGCAGCAGGACTAGCCCCGACCATGTGTTGAGCTGGTTCGCGTTCTTGAGCAGACCGGCCAGTAGCAACCCAAAACCGATTACCGTCAACCCAAGTGCAGTGATCGCCAGCACGTAAACGGGCCAGTCATCGGGAACAATCCGGGTAACGCCGACCAGCAGTGCGCTTGACGCGCCGACATAAACCATCCCGAGCAGAGCTTTGGCGGAAACAATCTCTCCGTAGGATGAGACCAGCGAGAGTGCTTCGATAGTCCCTTTCTCCGTTTCTTCTGTCAGTACAATTGGCAGCGCCAGCATGCCAACCATGGCGATCATCATCACCTGAGAAAACAGAACAAAGTAGCTTCGTGCTCCCACCTGATCGATGATCGACCTGGTTCCTAGTCGCTCGTCCAACACCACGACAGACATCTCAGCAAGTGGGGGCTGACCAGATATCGTCCTGATCGCAGGGTCGATTGCTGCCAGAACGTACTCGGCTCCGATTGACTGAACAGGAGGCAGCACAATTTCTAGCGAGGGGCGGTCATCAGCCATCAGATCTTCATCGAAGTTCTCTGAAAGCAGAATGCCGATATCGGCGTCTCCGTCGTCGACTGCTTGCCGGACCTCCCTTTCCTCGCCAAACCAGACGTCGAAGTCCAGCGCGTCTCCCGCACCGTCGGCTAGCATGAGAGGGAGTTCCGACTGGCGGTCACCGGCTATTGCCACCGTCACGGATGGAACGACGACGTCATCGTCAATAATAAAGTTGTAAAGTATTCCTATCCCGAGTGGAGTGAGGATGGCAAACAGGACTCGCGCGTCGCGGAGTGCGTCGCGGAAATCCTTGAGGAAAATCGTGCGGACTCTTCTTCCCATTGAAAGCACTACAGCGGCCTCCCTGCGAGGGAGACGAAGACATCTTCCAGCGTGCCTTCGTGCGAATGGACAGTCAGAACCTGGTTTTCCGCCATCCATCCGGAGAGTCGAGCAGCATCACCAGGAGTGGTCAGATCAATGAGGTGGGAGGTTCGATCGGTCAACAGAACCGTTGCCGTTTGACTACCAAATCGCAGCTTCAGCTCTTGGGGAGTATCGATCGCGACGATCTTGCCATTGCTCAGGAACGCGACCCGGTCGCACAGCTCGTCGGCCTCCTCCATGTAGTGAGTGCAAATCAGGATACTCACCCCCGTCTCGGCGAGTTCCAAAGCGATCTTTCGAATCTCTCTCGCTGAAGTGGGGTCCAATCCTTTGGTTGGCTCGTCAAGCATGAGCACTTTTGGTTCGTTGATCATGGCGCGAGCGATCAATAGCCGTTGCTTCATTCCCGACGAATACGTCTTCACTTTGCGTTTTGCAGCCTCGGTCAGATCGACTCGATCGAGCAGTCGGCCAACCCTGTCTCGCGGAGCTCCATAGAGGTCCGCGAACACACGCAG
>JBGTJM010000241.1:0-3878 GCA_041745115.1 Thermomicrobiales bacterium | reverse complement strand
GGATCGATTGGCACCCTCGCCCAGGATGATGAGGTGCAAGTCGAGAACCAGATGGGCGGCCAGCTTGTTTCGATCCACGAAGGATCGTGCGATGAGCCTGTTGCTGCATCATCCTGGGATGTTGGCGAAGCCTACCTGCCGGGCGCCGACCCCACAGATGACGAGTCAGGCGAAATGCGTGGCTCTACGGATGCAGTTGCTGTCCTGATTATGGATGAGACCGTTGATACGAACTTCGGCGACGTCCTCGACGAAGGCCAGTACATTCTGGCGGTTCACCGCGATGCCGAGAACTTCGGCGATATCGTTGCCTGCGGTGCACTTGGTGGAATCGTGGATGATGGCCGGCTGGTCGTGGGCCTCGCCCCGGTGAGCGACTCTGGCATTCAAGGCGTGGCGGTCATCGACGAAGACTCCAGTGGGTTCCTGGGGCTTGGCGACGATCAGCTGAGCGTCAAGGTCTATCTGCTGGTTGACATCGTTCTTACCGACGACATGGATCAGACCAATGGCATGGCCACTCCGGTCATGGATGAAGAGATGGACGACGACATGGCGGCTACCGTCGAAGCTGATACCGACGACATGGACGGCACGCCAGATGATGCAGACATGGACGACGAAGCTTCCCCTGAGGCTGAAGGATAGGCACGGATTAGTGTCCTTCGCCTAAGCGCTTTTCGCTGCAATTCGCGCCGCCCCTGGGAAACCAGGGGCGGCGCGTTGCTGCGCTCGGGTACCATGTGGCATCGTGACCTGCCATCAACTCGAAGGTACATGTTGTTGTGAAAGACCGATTGCTGGGACTGCTGACGACAATGGCACTCCTTGCGCTGCCCGGGCTTTCCCTGGCAGCCGATCGGTCAGATTGGGCCGCTGACCAGATCAGACAGCGCCCCGAGGTGGCCTGGCTCGTGGCGATAGTGCTCATCTTTGCGGTTATCGTGCTTCTTGGTATCGAAAAGCGTGGGTATTGGGATGGCGTGCTTATCGACATCACCAATCGCAAAAGCCTGTCGCGGTTGCAGGCTGTGATCTGGGGTGCGCTCATCGTCTCGGGTGTGGCAGCAGGCATCGCTGTGAACGTAGCGCGGGGTTGCGTCCTCCCGGCGGACGGATCACTGGCTCCTCCAGGCGCCTGTGCCGTCGCTCCCTGGGATCTGGGATATCCAGACCAGTTCCTGATCCTGGCGTTCCTGAGCGCCGCGGTGCTGGTTCTGGCGACTATCGTCAATGGGTTCAACGGTCGGCGCACACTGAGCTCAGCAGCGAATCGGTCCGCACAGAGCGCTGGCATTCTCGTTCGATTGGCTGCCGACGCCGATGCCGATCCAGACTTTCATGCGACTCCTCCAAACCGCTTCTTTGGGGTCATCGTTGGAAAGAATGACGTCGACAGGTCGTCCTGGTCCGATATCGCGAAAGGCGACGTGGCCGCCCATGCGGCATACCTCGACCTTGGCCGGGTCCAGTTTCTGATCGCGACCATGCTGGTAGCCGGGCTCTACGCGGTCTTCTTCGCGCGGGAACTGGAAAGCGAGTCAGGTGCCGTCAGTTTTCCGGCGTTCGAAGGAGGATTGCCGCTTCTTCTCGGCATTTCGGCGGCAACGTACCTGTCCATCAAACTGATCAACGGGATGGTAGCGGCGCAGCCAGCTGATCTGGAGTAATCAAGCAACCCAGCATCCAAACCTGCGATCTTCAAGCCACGACGGTCGAATCGAGAGCGTAGATCTCTCCGGTAGCGTGGCATCGCGCACGTTGGTACGCTAACAGCATGAACGCAGAGTCGCCCAACATGAGCCCATCAGGAACGGCCAGCCAACAGCAACGGTCCACTCCCGGAGCGTCGGCGAAATCAGTGATCGTCAGCGATATCAGCTGGGAACGGGCTCTCGAACGAGCCCTCGCTGAGTTGGGTGATTCCCGACCAGATGTGGTTTTTCTTTTCGCTTCGGCTGCCTATGGTGAGTTCATCCCCGCGCTCGTTCAAAAAGCGTGGGAAGCGACCGGGAGCATGCTGCTTCTCGGATGCACCTCTAGCGGAATCATTGGCAACGGTCTTGAGGCGGAGCGCGAGCCCGCGTTGTCGATGATGGCGCTTTCCCTGCCCGGCGCCACGCTACGACCGGTCCGGCTCACGCAATCGATGCTCGAAGATGAGTGCGATCCAGCCGATCTTCGTCGGCGATTGGGTGTCGAAGAGGACAGCCTTTCCGGCTGGCTGCTCATGGCAGATCCCTTTCGGATGGACGCTTCACTGATGCTCAGTCGCCTGAACGAAGCCTACCCGGGAGCGCCAATGATCGGCGGACTTGCCGCGCCTTCTGAGCACCAGCGCCGTACCTGGGTTTTCCTGAATGGGCAAGTCTATGGCGACGGAGGGATAGGCCTGGCGGTAGGCGGAGATTACGACCTCATTTCCATGGTGTCCCAGGGCTGTGAGCCAATTGGCGAAACCTGGACGATTACCGGAGTCGATGACCAGTGGATCGAATCGATCTCCAACCGGCCCGCGCTCAACGTGCTGGCCGAGTCGCTGGCTGTGCTGCCGGAGGGTATGCAGGAAGAAGCGGAACGCAATCTGGTAGCGGGTCTGGCGGCCGACGAATACCGGGACAGGTTTGGGCGAGGTGACTTTCTGATCCGCAATATCGTCGAATTCAACTGGAAACGGGGAGCCCTCGCCCTGGCCGCCCGACCGCGCATCGGCCAGACCATTCAGTTCCACCTGCGAGATGCGGCGACAGCCAGCCTCGACCTGAGACTTATGCTCACAGACTTGCAGGAGACGTTGGCTGGGCGCACAGCGGTGGCTGGTTTGCTCTACGCTTGCAGCGGTCGCGGCACGACGATGTTCGGCGTACCCGATCACGATGCCGGTGAGGTGGCGAGCCGCCTGATGGGGATGCCCCATAGCGGCATTGTTGCTGCTGGCGAGATCGGTCCAGTCGGCAACCGCACGTTTCTGCACGGGTTCACACTGAGTCTCGGCGTTATAGCGACGAGGACGACCGTCACACCGGCAGACACCGATGCAGCGGCCGGCATCACCAGGATAGATTGAGCCAGCCCTCGCCCTTTTGTCCGGATTGGCGATCGGTTTTCAACAGGGTCGACATCGTGAGCCGCACCCAGTTAGCCCTCGTGCATGGATCACTGCTGATCACCGCCATGCTGTGGGGCGGCAACTTCGCCGCGATCAAGGAATTGCTCAAAACGCTCGAGCCACTCGATGTCGTCTTTCTGCGGGCCTTCGGTGCGCTGAGCTTCTTCATCATTTACCTGATCTGGACCCGACGACCAATAATTCAGATGGACAGGCAGGACCTTATCCGGCTTGTGGCCATTGGGTTCATCGGGATTACGGTGATGAACATCGCCATGTCGTTTGGCCAGCGGCTGATCCCGGCTGCGCTGGCGAGTCTGATTGTGACGAGCAATCCACTCTTCACTGTTCTGGTGGCCGCGATGCTCGGCCAGGAAGCCATTCGGCGCCGCACCATCGTGGGAATCGCCATCGCGTTTGTCGGATTTTTGATCGTATTGCTGTACGGAACAGGCTCGACGGCGGATTTTGGCGGCGGCCACCTGAGAGGAGCCATGATCATCATCATCGCGCCAATCTCTTGGGCGTTCTACACTGTCCTCAGCAAGCCATTGTTGAGCAAGTATCCGCCGTTTCACGTGGCTGGATACACCGCGATCGCCGGAACCGTCTCGTTCATGATGATTCCGCTTCTGCAGCAAGGGACTATCGAACGCATCGGAAACCTCGATCAGCGAGGCTGGATCGCTGCCGTGTTTGCCTCGATTCTGGCCTATGCCGTCGCTTATCTCCTCTGGTACAAAGGCCTTGAAGCGCTGACTCCCAGTAA
>JBGTJM010000240.1:0-5572 GCA_041745115.1 Thermomicrobiales bacterium | reverse complement strand
CAACCACTCCATTGAGTGCGGTAGCGAGCTGCTCCACCAGCGCAAAGTTTTCTGGATCCTTCAGACCACGTCCACCGCTGACGATAACCTGCGAATCCTCGAGCTTCGTCGAACCGGCGGAATCGTCCGACACCATGCCCTCCACCGTGACACGAGTCACTGCGTCAGAGAAGTTGACGACCACAGGTTCGATGGCCCCGACGGTTCCAGTCGACTCTTGCTGAGGAAACGTTCCTGGCCGGAACGTCAGCACCGTCATAGCACCGAGATCAAATGAAACGTCAGCAATCATCTTTCCACCGTACACCGGCCGCGTTGCGATCAGAGTGTGTTCCTCGACCCGCAGACCAATGATGTCCGCAGTTGAATCCGCACCCAGTCTGGCGGCCAGTCTTGGCGCATAATCGCGTCCAGAAGTCGTGCCAGGGATCAGAACAAGCCTGGCCTCAGACGCTGAAGCAAACGCGGCCACTGCCTGGGTCGCAGCCTCAGTCGTAAAGTCAGCTGCGGTGTGGTCATCGATCACATAAACAGTCTCGACCCCGCAACTCGCGAGCTCCGACACCGCCGCGTCGATTTCTGATCCGAACACGCCAGCTGCCAACCTGAGCCCAGTGTCCGCCGCAAGCGTCGCACCGACAGAAATACCTTCCTTCGAAACCGGTTTCAATGCGCCGTTGAACGTTTCGGCCACGACTAGTACGGACGGTTCGGCCATTCCTGCTCCTGGTTTCTGATTGATTGAATGCTCAGAGTCATGCTCCCGCTCAACTAGGCCAGCTTCTTCTCTCTCAGCCAGGCTACGAGTTGCGATGCGGCCTCAGCAGCCGGAACATCCTGGACGATAGTGCCGCCGGAAGTTCGCTCCTGCCCATATGGGGCCGACCAGCCACTCGATCCCTCTGGCGCTTCGATTGACTCTATGATCTCCAGCGGTTTCTTCTTTGCGGCCATAATTCCCTTGAGGGACGGATATCGCGGTTCATTGAGACCGGTCATTGCCATGATCAGCACCGGCGTCTGCACGCTGACCTTCTGCTTCCCATCCTCGGTATCACGAAGAATTGTGAAATCTGGTCCAACTGCCTCGATACTGGTTGCCGAGGATACCTGAGGAATGCCCAGGAACTCCGCCACCTGAGGACCGACTTCACCAGTGCCGAAATCATCAGACATCTGGCCAGTCAGAACGACGTCAGGTGAGAGCGGCTCCACGCTAGTTGCCAGCAAGCGCGAAAGCGCAGTCGAGCTCATGTTGTCGAGATCGTCGACACCGAGCAGCAGCGCTCGATCCGCACCCATCGCAAGTGCTCGAGTCAATGCATCCTTCGCACCCGGAGGCCCTGCGGTTACAGCAACGACCTCTCCACCATGCGCCTCTTTCAACTGCAAGGCGGCCTCGATAGCGTAGTCATCGTATGAGCTGATTGCCATCTGACCACTCAGCTGCAGATCCCCGGTGGTACGGTCAATCCGGGCCGCATTGAGATCCGGTACTTGCTTCACTAGCACAACAATCGTGTAAGACATGACCCAGCGAGCAATCTCCTACGAGTCTTCAAACGTCGACTGACGCTTCTCAAGAAAAGCGTTCATACCTTCACGTTGATCTGAAACACCAAATGCGCGTCCAAACCACTCGGCCTCTGTCTCGAGTCCTGATTGAAACTGCTCATTAAACGCCATGCGCATGAGCAACTTGGCCGCCCTCACAGCGAACGGGCTATTGGCTGAAATGGACAATGCCATCTCTATAGCTTGATCGTGAAGCGAGTCTGCCGGGTGAATTGCGTTCACCAGCCCGATGCTCAATGCTTCCTCAGCGCCCACCCGTCTTCCAGTCAGAATCATCTCCGCTGCCAAGCCCGGGCCGACAAGCCTTGGCAGCCGCTGCGTTCCGCCCCATCCCGGCGGTATACCAAGCGAAACTTCAGGCTGCGCGAAGACCGCATTTGGTGATGCAATCCTGATATCGGCCGCAATGGCAACCTCACAACCCCCGCCAAGGGCAAAGCCATTCACCGCTGCAATCACAGGCTGGCGAACCTCTTCAATGGTTCGTGTCAGCCTCTGGCCAAGCCGGCCGAAGGCTGTTCCACCAGTTGAATCAAGCAGAGACATCTCCTTGATGTCGGCGCCGGCAGCGAAGGCTTTTTCTCCAGCGCCTGTCAGCACGATGCATCGGGTTCCGCTACGGCTTCCGATGTCGGAGAACGCATCGATCATCGCCATCATCTGGTCGGTGTTGAACGCATTGAGGGCGTCCGGCCGATCCATTGTCACGATCGCAACCGGACCGTTGTGCTCGATCAGTACGCCCATCATTCAGCCTCGCCACGGGAGAGCGCTGCATACGTTCTTGCTCGTTCGACGTATCGCTTCGTTCCTGCGCTGAACCGTTCAGCTTCATCCTCGCGGACTGGCCGCAGCACCCTGGCCGGCACGCCGGCGACGATGACTCCTTCAGGCACGGCAAATCCTTCAGTGACAACAGCGCCAGCAGCAACAACTGCCCCTTCACCGACAGTCGATCCGCTCAGAACCAGCGCTCCCATTCCAATAGTTACGCCATTCGCCACGACCGCACCATGCACCACGGCGCTATGGCCAATGGTGACATCGTCTCCAATGACGCATGGGTAGCCAGGGTCGGTATGAAGCACCGCGTTGTCCTGCACATTTGAGCGCTTACCAATGCGAATCGGCTCAACATCTCCTCTCATTACGACGTTGAACCAGATTCCACTGTCGTCGCCAACATCGACATCACCGGTCAGAACTGCTCCATCAGCAAGGAAGCAGGAATCGCTCAACTGCGGTGATTTCCCATCAACTTCGAGGACAACGGGCTTAGCCATGATTCGCCTCAGCGTCGACAGCTACGATGATCGCGTCGCCCTGTCCACCTCCAGAGCAGATTGCGGCGAGACCAACACCGCCCCCCCGCCGTCCGAGTTCGTAAATGAGGGTCAGGAGCATCCTGGCACCGCTTGCCGCGAGCGGATGCCCTAGTGCAATCGCGCCGCCATTCACGTTGAGCTTCTCGTGGTCGACCCCGAGTCGCCTCGCTGAGATAAGCGCGACATTGGCAAACGCTTCGTTGATCTCGACCAGGTCGACATCGTCGATCGTCAGTCCCGCCTTCTTTAGCGCTTTTTCAGCGGCAAGATGAGGCGTGTATGCCAGATAGGCTGGGCCCCAGGCTGCAGATGCGTGCCCGACGATCCTCGCCATCGGCAACTTGCCATGAGCATCGGCCCATTCAGCACTCGCGACGATCATCGCTCCTGCCCCGTCATTGACACCCGGAGCGTTGCCAGCCGTGACAGTACCTTCCGAATCGAACACCGGCTTGAGCTTCGCTAGCGCCTCGAGGCTGGTATCTCGCCTCGGAGCTTCGTCCTTGTCGACGATCGTCGTTTCCTTGCGGCCAGCGACTTCGACCGGAATGATTTCTGCCGAAAGCCGGCAGGAATCCTGTGCCTGGATGGCCCGCTGATGCGATCGCAACGCCCAGGCATCCTGCTCCTCACGCGAAATGCCCTCTTCAGCAGCGACGGAATCGCCATGCGATCCCATCTGAACATGCTCTAGCGCACAATACAGACCATCAGTGATCATCATGTCTTCGAGTTGTGCGTGTCCCATCCGGTAACCGCCGCGCCCCTGCCGTACCAGATAGGGTGCCTGCGTCATGCTCTCCATGCCGCCGGCAGCGACAACCGAATAACCCTCAGCTCGGATGAGCGTGTCCGCCAGCGTGACAGCTCGCAAACCCGATCCGCACACTCGATTGATAGTTTCTGACGTGACCGTTTGGTCGAGCTCCGCGGTGAACGCTGCCTGTCTAGCGGGAATCTGACCCACCCCGCCCTGCAGAACCTGCCCCATAACGACATGCTCCACATCACTTGCAGAGACACCGCCTCTCCGAATAGCTTCCTTGAGAACAATGCCGCCGAGTTCAACAGACGACTTGCTCGCCAGGGAGCCATTCATTTTGCCTATCGGCGTACGGACGCCTCCCAGAATTACGGACGATGTCATCATGGGTCTCCCTGGTTGATCCTGTAGACGAGGCTATCGAAAACTGACCGCGGAACGTCGCATGCCGGTCGGTCAGGCGACACCAATCAGGTCATTCACCTCGTCGTATGCCTGGGCCGGAGGCTGAGGCATTCGAAGCGGTTTGTCCCGGCGGTAGCCGAGTGCATAGCCGGCCTGCAGCAGCTGGTGGACTTCCCGGGTCCCCTCGTAAATGACTGCGCCACGCGCGTTTCGCCAGAAGCGCTCGACCGGGTACTCGTTCGAGAATCCGTACGAGCCGTGAATCTGAATCGCATCATCCGCCGACTGCAGCGCAACATCACATCCGTACCATTTCATCATGGACGTTTCCCGGGTGTTTCGGATTCCCCGATTCTTGAGGTCCGCAGCTTTCATCGTCAGCAACCACGACGCGTCATAACCAGCAACCATCTTTGCGATCATCTGCTGAACGAGTTGAAACTTCCCGATCGGCTCACCGAAGGCGTGCCTCTCATTCGCATACTTCACACTCGCATCGAGACACGCCCGCGTCAGGCCACAGGCTCCGGCGCCAACAGTGAACCGTCCCTGGTCGATGCAGCTCATGGCGATCTTGAAGCCTTCGCCCTCTTCTCCCAATCGATTCTCGATCGGCACTTTCACATTGTTGAAGGCAAGCTCCCCCGTATTTCCCGCCCTGACGCCCAACTTTCCCTTTATAGTGCCGGTCGTCAGGCCCTCCATGCCACGCTCCAGAAGAAGGGCAACAAGGCCATCGTGCTTCTTCGATCGGTCGACAGACGCAAATACGAGGAAGTGGTCGGCCACGTCGGCAAGCGATATCCACATCTTCGCGCCATTCAGCACATAGTGATCGCCTTCACGAACCGCAGTCGACTCAATTGCCCCTGCATCCGAGCCTGCATTCGGTTCGGTGAGTCCGAAGGTTGCAAGTTTTTCACCAGTGGCTTGCGGAACCAGCCACTTCTCCTTCTGATCCTCGCTGCCCCACTGGAGCACCGCCAGGCTGTTCAGCCCGACATGCACGCTCATTACCACGCGCATGAATGTATCGACGTACTCCAGTTCCTCGCAAGCAAGTGCCAGTGCTACATAGTCCAGGCCAAGCCCACCGCACCGCTCCGGAATAACGATCCCGAGTAACCCAAGCTCCCCCATTTTTTCGAGAACTTCGCGGTGAAACTCGACCTTGGCGTCCCACTCCTGAATAAACGGTGCGACTTCGCGTGCTGCAAATTCACGCACCATATCGCGGACCTGGACTTGCTCTTCAGTGAGATCGAAGTTCATCGGTTGCGCTCAACTTCCTTGTTGGCGACAGCAGGTCGCAAGGAATTGTCTACGGCCAGAATGCCAATCAATGATTATAAGTGACTCCTCACATGAGGGTCCAACGAACCCCCACGCAGAAATGGCGGAATGCTCCAATTCAATCCTGTTTCGAATCCTGAATCGGGCCTCGAACCAGATCACCATACCTGACCTGATGGGCGTCACCTTCGGCGTCGACAAGTCGCAAAGA
>JBGTJM010000239.1:0-1943 GCA_041745115.1 Thermomicrobiales bacterium | reverse complement strand
TCCGATCAGGCTGCTGGCAACAATTCCCACAATCTTTTCGCTGAAATGCGGGCCACGGCGATGTTTGCCAAGATCAAGGCCGAAGATCCGACGGTTCTGCCGGCCTGGCAGGTGCTGCGGATGGCCACGATCGATGGGGCTCATACCCTCGGAATTGGAGATGTGGTGGGCTCTCTGAGTGTCGGTAAAGAGGCTGATCTGATTGTGGTCGATCTGAACAAGCCGCCTATGGCTCCAGTCATTCGCAGCCCTGCCCGCAACGTGGCAGCGAATCTCGTGTATGCAGAATCAGGCACGAATGTCAGGTTGACGATGGTCGCAGGGAACGTGCTCTATCGCGACGGGGTGTTCACGCGGATCGATTCCAGACAGGCTGTGAGGGCGGCCCAGGAGGCGGCGGGTCGATTCGAAGCGGATATTTCCGCCGATCCGGTTGTACAGCAACTACCGATCTCCAGGATGACCGCTGAGGGGTTGATCTGACGTTTGGACGCGATCAACCGTGAAGCGCTTCGAAGAGTTTCCGCCGCTCGATCTGCGGTCATCGAGACATTGTTTCCGCGCAGGTGTGCCGGATGTGGCTGGCGCGGAACATGGGTTTGCGATTCCTGCATGTCGGAGATCGAACTCTACTCCTCGCCCTGGTGCGATCGGTGCGGGATACCGGATGGCAAGCTTTGTCGGTGTGTGCAGGTGGCGGGGTCGATCACTCGTGTTCGATCGGCGGGTCCTTACGAGTTGTGGCTGAAGAATGCAATCCATCTGGTGAAGTACGACGGGCAATCTGCCCGAGCGTTGCACCTTGCGCATCTGCTGCTGTCACCACTCAGCGATCTGGGTCCTGTCGACGCCCTTGTTCCTGTCCCGTTGCACAAGGAGCGCATTCGTGAGCGAGGATTCAATCAGGCCGAGCTACTGGCCGCAGCACTCGCGTCGACGTCGGGAGTGCCGGTGAAACCGTTGATCTATCGGAGTCGGAATACGGTGCATCAGGTCGGCTTGAGTGCGGCAGAGCGAGCAGCCAATGTCGCAAACGCGTTTTCGCTGAGAGGAGATCTTGACAGGAGCATGAGACGCGTCGTGCTCGTAGACGATGTGTTTACGACTGGCGCTACGGTGAGTGAGTGTGCCATCACGTTGCAGAAAAGTGGGGTGGAGCAGGTATCGGCGCTGACGCTCTGCTAACGTGTTCTGGTCGAGACTCTGCGAACGATTTCTCTGGCGGCGATCCTTGTGTCGTGATCGACGCTGATGATTCCTTCTACGGAAGCGGACTCGCCGCCAGAGTGGCGGTTCAGCGCTTCTTCGACCACGTCGACAATGTCCGTAAAGCCGATCCTTCCGTAAAGAAAGGCATCGACCGCGATTTCGTCTGCGGCGCTAAGCACAGCGGGATATGCACCTCCACTGCGACCGGCCTCTCGTGCGAGGTTGAGCGCAGGATAGCGGCTGGCTTCGACGGCGGCAAAGGTTAGGGTGCCGATGTCTTCAAGACGGAGAGGCTGGCTGAGACCTGGCACATGACGTGGGTAGGTCAACGCGAACTGAATGGGCAGGCGCATATCCGGCAGGCTCATTTGCGCTATCTGACTGGCGTCTTCGTAGTCAACAATTGAGTGAACAATGCTTTCAGGATGGATCAAGACATCGATGTGGTCGTAATCGACGTTGAACAGCCAATGAGCTTCGATCACCTCCAGCCCTTTGTTCATCATGGTCGCAGAATCGATAGTGATCTTCTGGCCCATTTGCCAGGTCGGATGGCCGAGCGCTTGCTCGATCGAAACAGTGGGCAACTCATCGAGCGGCAAAGTGCGAAATGGTCCGCCCGAAGCCGTCAGGATCAGGCGGTTTATTCGAGAGCCGGCGCCGTCGAGCGATTGCCAGATGGCGCTGTGCTCACTATCAATCGGTCGAACTGTCACGCCGGCCTGCCGAGCCGC
>JBGTJM010000238.1:0-3678 GCA_041745115.1 Thermomicrobiales bacterium | reverse complement strand
CTGACGTTTGGCATGCAATCATTCGATTTGGATCAGCGCGAGGAATTGACGCAATTCCTGATGTCAGAACTACGACCCGGTGACACGGCGCTTCTGAAGGGTTCGCGGGGCCTGGAAATGGAAACAATAGTGGACGTTCTGTGCACAGCCGCGGTCAGCGCTGATGCGAACGTATGATTGAACCAGTCCTGACCTCTACATCCAGCCTCCTTCCTCTTGTCGGCAGCGTTTTGCCAGACGATCCCAATGAAAACCTCGCAGTATCGATGGCGTTGGCCGGGCTGGCATTTGTGGTGACACTCCAGATCGGGCGGCCGATCGTTACGGTGCTCAAGACCCTGAAGGCCGGCAAGCAGATTCGGGCCGAAGGTCCGGCCTCGCACATGGTGAAAACTGGCACTCCGACGATGGGGGGGATCATGGTCGCTACGACTGTGGTGCTCTTAACGGTTGTCTTCAATCTGGCGGGACGGCTATCGATGCTTCTGCCCGTGGGAATTCTGCTGGCGGCGGCGGTTCTGGGGGCCATAGACGATCGGCAAAGTCTGGTCGGGGCAAAACAGCATGGGATGACCGCCCGGAACAAATTTGGGTGGCAGCTAGGTATCGCTACCGTGGCCGCATTTGTTCTCTATCTTCCGGGCCCGTATGGCCTCGGGCTGCACCATGCGTATATCCCGTTCTACGGCAGATTCAGTATTGGGTTCGTTTATGTGCCGATCGCGATTTTTGCGATCATCGCCATGGCAAACGCGGTGAATCTCTCGGATGGACTCGATTCCCTGGCAGGAGGTCTTTCCGCCATCGGCTTTGTCGCGTTCGGGGTGATTGCTTATCAACAGGGTCAACTGGGTGTTGTGACGTTTGCGTTCACGATGGTTGGCAGCCTGCTTGGCTTTCTCTGGTTCAATGCCCATCCAGCCCAGGTGTTCATGGGTGATACGGGGTCGCTTGCGCTGGGAGCGACGCTGGCGGTCGCGGCGTTCATGACGGGGCAGTGGTTGCTTCTGCCGATCGTGGGAATTGTGTTTGTCGCTGAGACGGTTTCGGTAGTGATCCAGGTGCTGTACTTTCGCTGGTCTGGAGGTAAGCGCATTTTCCGGATGACGCCGCTGCACCATCATTTTGAGTTGCAGGACGGTTGGTCGGAGACCCAGGTTACATTGCGTTTCTGGATCATCGGTATGCTTGCGGGACTGGTCGGCGTTGCGCTGGCGCTGCTCTGAGCCGGGGATGATGCCAATGGAACTCGCCGGGAAACGTGTTACCGTGATGGGTTTGGGAACTCGAGGTGGTGGAGTCGGGGTTGCACGATTTCTCGTCCAGGCAGGAGCGATAGTCACCGTCACTGACGGGAAAAAGGCTGAAGACCTCGCCGAGCCTCTGGCACAGCTCGAGGGATTGTCGATCACCTATGTGCTGGGTGAGCACAGAGCCATCGACTTTACGAATCAGGGCGCGGAGCTTGTCGTACGCAACCCGGCGGTGCGTCGCTGGTCGCCCTGGCTACAGATAGCGAGGGAGTCGGGCGTTCCAATCGAAATGGAGATGTCGCTCTTTCTTAAGCTTGCCCCTGGTCCGGTCATCGGCATCACCGGCACAAAGGGAAAAACGACCACGGCCGCACTGTGTGGCGAGATCTTGAAGGCATGGCGATCTGACTCTGTTGTAGCTGGAAACATGGGTGTTTCGGCCGTCAGCCATCTGCCGTCACTTACTCCTGAGACTCCGGTCGTCCTCGAGATCTCGAACTGGCAGCTCGAAGGGCTACTAGAGCACCAGATTGGGCCGCAGGTTGCCGTTCTCACCAATATCTCTGAGGACCATCTCGACACGTATGACTCGTTCGATGACTATGCAGATATGAAGCGCACTATTGCGAGGAATCTCGGGTCTGAAGATATCTTCATCGTGAACGCTGATGATCCGGAGGCGTGGAAAGCCGTTCACCAGACGCGCGCGAAGGTCGTTGGCGTAAGTGTCACTCAACGTGACGCTGGGATCTGGGCCCACGGGGATTCGGTGATCTGGAATTTCGATGACCAAAGCGGCTCGGCAGATGTTCCGGCTCGGCCCTGGTTCCGGGGTGACGCGCTGCGGCGCAACGTCTGCGCAGCGGTCGGTGCGGCTGTTGCCCGCGGTGCGACGATCGGAGCAGTGGAGGAAGGGTTGTCCTCTTTTTCAGGTGTCGAGAACAGGTCAGAGTTTGTGGCAGAGGTCGATGGGATTCGCTTCATCAATGACACATCGGCAACCGCGCCAGCAGCGGTGGTCGCCGCGATGCACGCTCTGGAAGGGGTGCGCGTGCATGTGATTGCGGGAGGTGCGGACAAAAAGAGCGATTTGTCTCCGCTCGCGGACGTGCTGGCGGAGAGAGCGGAGACCGTAACCCTGCTCGATGGTACCGCGACTCCTGAGCTACGAAGAATGCTGCTCGACCGGAAAGCTCAGTTGATGGGTGTGCACCACTCGATGGAATCGGCGGTTGCCGCAGCTCTATCCGCGGCCGAGCCAGGTGACACGGTCATTCTCTCGCCGGGATGCGCATCTTTTGGGCTGTTTCAGGACGAATTCGATCGCGGAGCCCAGTTCCGTCGCATCGTGCGGGCTATTGCTACCACGAGACAATCATCGTGACAGGCGATTATCTCGCGTTGCCAAATCCACCCGCAACTATTCATTTTGTGGGTATTGGCGGTATCGGCATGAGTGGTCTGGCCAGGCTGCTCAAATCGGCGGGATATCGTGTGACGGGTTCGGATATGGCTGGTTCTGACCTTGTGCAGCAACTTCAGGTTGAGGGAATCGAGGTAGAAGTTGGACCAAGCCTCGAGCGTCAGGTTCGAGAAGCGCATGTTCTGGTTCGCACAGCAGCGGTCCTGGAATCCGATCCGGCGGTAGGCATTGCTCTTGCTGCAGGTACCCCGGTTCTGAAGCGTGCGGAGCTGCTGGGCGGACTGGCTGCAACGAGAAAGTGCCTCGCGGTTGCTGGGACTCACGGAAAATCGACGACGAGCGCGATGCTGGCATCGGCGCTTATCGAACTGGGCCTGGAACCCAGCTATGCGATTGGGGCTGTGCTTCTCAGCACGGATGCCAACGCGGCTTTCGGGGTGGGCCCGTATTTTGTGGTGGAAGCAGACGAATACGATTGGTCGTTTCTGACACTGCAGCCCTGGCGCTCGATTGTGACGACGATTGAGTACGATCACCCCGACATCTTCGAATCTGAAGATGAGTACGATGCCGCCTTTCTGCAATTTGCACAGAAGACAACGAGTGATGGATTCATCACGCTGCGGTTCGACGATGCAGGATCTCGGCGATTGCTCAATACGTTGCCCGAATCGCTTCAGGACCGCGTGGTGACGTTTGGCGCCTCAGTGGGCGCAGACTGGAGAGTACTGGCCAGCGACGATCACTGGATTGTCGTGGATCGCGATGGCATTTCCCGAGAGATGCACCTTCGTTCACCAGGTCTGCACAATGCGCTGAATGCTCTGTCGGTCGTTGCTACGCTGTCGACGCTCGGGATTGGTGCAGGTGAGGCGATCGCTGCCGTCGAGACGTTTGGCGGGATCGGACGTCGCTTCGAAGACAAGGGAACTGCTGCAGGCGTCACCGTGGTCGACGACTATGCCCATCACCCCACAGAAATCGAGGCCACGATCGAGGCGG
>JBGTJM010000237.1:0-16622 GCA_041745115.1 Thermomicrobiales bacterium | reverse complement strand
CACTCGGATAGTGAAATGCTGATCGTAGGACTGATTTCGGGCACATCGGCCGACGGTATCGATGCAGCGTTGTGCGAAATAGCTGGATCACCTCCTAACCTTTCCGCTCGAGTTATCTCGGCTCGAACCGAACCGTATCCGACTGATTTGAGACGACAGGTGCTCGACAGCTACGATCCGGACGTGAGCCGAGTGGATGTGCTTTGCCGGTTGAACGTCGAGCTCGGCGAGCAATTTGCGGCTGCGGCACTGAGCGTTATCGATGAGGCAGGCCTCCAACCCGATGAGGTCGAACTGATCAGCTCGCATGGACAGACCTTCTGGCATGAAGTCGAGGCGGACGGTGAAGTCCACTCGACTCTTCAGTTTTGCGAGCCAGCGGTGATTGCCGAGCGAACCGGCATTACCACGATCAGCAATCTGCGATCTCGTGATGTTGCGGCGGGCGGGCAGGGTGCACCTTTGGCCGGCTACGTGGATTGGCTGCTCCAGCGGCATCCTGAGAAATCGCGAGCTATCCAGAATATTGGCGGAATTGGCAACGTCACGTTTCTGCCCCCATTGACGGACTCGACCTCTGAGCCGATAGCATTCGACACGGGACCGGGCAACTCCTTGATCGACGATGTTCTCCGCTTGTCCACCGAAGGTCGCCAGACCTTCGATGATGGCGGAGAACTCGCGGGCCAGGGAACCGTGGATCGCACATGGCTGGAGCGCTTGCTGACCCATCCTTACTATGAACGGCGTCCTCCAAAGACGACCGGCCGGGAGCTGTTCGGTGGATCGATGGCGACAGAGTTGCTCGCTGAAGGACTCGCGATGGATTTGTCACTGGCCGATATTGTGGCCACATTGACGGCCCTGACCGCCCAAAGCATCGGGGACGCATATCGCCGCTTTGCTCCGTTCGAAATCGACGAGGTGATCGTTGGAGGAGGCGGACGCCACAACTCGACCATGATGTCGATGCTGCGAGAAGCGCTGGCTCCGGCCTCGGTTGTGACGCAGGAAGACGTCGGCATGAACAGCGATCACAAAGAAGCACTGTTGTGTGCGGTCATCGGCCATGAGTCCTGGCATGCGCGGCCTGGTAGCCATCCGGCGATTACTGGATCGGCAACCCCGGTGATTCTTGGGAATATAACGCCTGGGCAGAACTTCGAGAAGCTGGTGCGAGCGACCTGGAGTGGTACGTGACCGATGTGTCGGTTCGGCCGATGATTGAGGAGGACATCCCGTTCATCGCCGAGTGGATGCTCGAAATTGCCCTCTGGCAGCGATACGGAATGACCTGGGAACAGATCGATGGCGAGCTTCACGCCGCGATGCATCAGGGAGATCTCCTGCTGGTTGCCGATGCTGACGAACCGGCGGCTGGCATGGCCTGGTGCATGATGTCCGGCATGTTTGGCTCTCAGCCATATCTCAAGCGCCTCGGTGTGAACCCGGCGTTCTCCGGCCGGAAGATCGGTCAGCTGCTGCTGCAGCGAGTCGAACGCGAGGCTTGCGATCTTGGCAAGCGCACGCTGTTTTTACTGGTTTCAGACTTCAATCTGGATGCGCAACGGTTCTACCGAAGTCATGGTTATCAGCCATTGGGGGTTTTGCCCGGCTTCGCCATCGAGTCTGTCAGCGAGCTGATTTTTCGCAAGGATCTGACAAGTCTGGCATACTGATTCTGCGAATGAATGAGGACGAATCGGGCGTAAAACTGGGCCATTGGAGGCTAGGCGTCGCGTTTCATAGGTCAATGAACAGGAGGAACAGATGATGCAGATGTCCAGAGTCGTTGCCCTGGCAGCAGCGGTTTTGCTCATGGTCGGGATGGTGCAATCAGGCCCGGTGTCCGCTCAGGATAGCAACACGCTGATCATGGCCCGCGCGGTTGACGCCACCGGACTCGACCCTCACACGCAAACCGCCTTTGCCTCGATCCGCCTGACTGAGCTGATCTACGAGCCGTTGGTCAATACCAACGAGAACCTCGAAGTGGTTCCGGCGCTAGCAGAATCGTGGGAGTTTTCTGACGACGGCCTGGCGCTCACCTTCACGCTAAGAGAAGGCGTCACCTTCCACGATGGCTCAGATTTCACCTCCGCCGATGTGGTGGCGTCGCTGGAGAGAATTCTTGACGAAGAAACGGGTTCCGCCACACGCTCCAACCTGCTGAGCATCACGTCGATCGATGCGCCGGATGACCTCACCGTGGTACTCGGTCTCTCGTTACCCGATGTTCCGCTGGTGACTGCTCTAGCCAGCGCAAACGCCGCGATTCTTTCCGCGGATGTTATCGAAAGTGGTGATCCTTCAGTTGACGCGATTGGTACCGGTCCGTTTGTTCTGGACTCGTGGACTCCAGAAGAGCAGACCCTTCTCTCAGCCAATGAGAACTGGTGGGGAGATGGTCCGAACGTCGATGGCATCGAGATCCGCATCATCCCGGATGAGTCGACGATCATGGCCGCGCTGAGGGCTGGTGAGATCGATTTCGCCCTGCTCAACGATCCGTTGATCGCCACGCTGCCCACCGATGGAACCGACGTCGTTATCAATCGAGCGCCGGACATCGCGTATCACGTGCTGCAGTTGAGAGCGATGGATATCCCTGCCGATCCCGGCACTCCGTCAGCGGTCGACAATCCGCTGAGCGTTCTTGAAGTTCGGCAGGCGATGTCCTGTGCTATCGACAGGCAGGCGGTAATCGACTCTGCTGCGCTGGGTGAAGGCCAGGTGACCGGTCCTCTGACCATTCCAAGCTTTGCGATGCCGACTGACCAGCTATTCTGCTACGAGCAGGATGTCGATCGAGCCCGAGAGCTGATGGAAGCGGCTGGCTACGCCGATGGGTTCGAGTTGACGGTCATCGTTGCGGCAGCCGAGCCGCCAACTGCACTCCGTGAAGCGGAAACGATTCAGGCTCAGCTTCAGGAAATCAATATCAGCATCGAGATCGAGCCGCTCGAGCTCAGTGTGTACGTGGATCGCTGGCTTGCCGGTGACTTCGATGCCGCAATTGCGCTCAATGGTGGTCGAGCTGATCCGTACACGATGTACGCCCGGTACTGGGAAATCGGTGCCCAGTTCGGAAATGTTGCGGGATACATCGATGACACGCTGGATGAACTGATGAAGTCCGGTCAAACGGAGACCGATCCGGCGGCGCGAGCAGAGATCTTCAACCAGTTCGAGACCCACCTGACCGAGACTTCGCCATGGATATGGCTGTACACCCGCTTTCTCTACACGGGACAGCAGTCCTATGTCGAAGGCTTCGTGCCAAATCCGACAGGCTCATTGGTGAGTCTCAGCCAGGTTTCGATCAATCGGTAGCGATTGCTGATCAGATGGCCGGGGCGGGGCATGGCTCCGCTCCGGCTGTTTTTTTGGACTACACATGCTTCGTTACCTGATTCAGCGCCTGCTGATGGCGATCCCAACGCTCATCGGAGTGACGGTGCTCGTCTTCACCGCCATCAGGCTGGTGCCAGGCGATTCGATAACCGCAATGCTGGGCACCGAAGCTGGCCTGTTGACGCAGACTCAGCGGGCTGCGCTCGAATCCTATTTTGGTCTGGACAAGGGCCCGGTACAGCAGTATTTCTCCTGGATCGGCAACGTCTTCCGAGGAGATCTGGGGTATTCGGTGCGATTAGGTGAACCAGTTGGCGATCTGATCCTGCGTCGCTTTCCAGTCACCCTTCAACTCGCGCTGATGTCGGTGATGATCGCGATAGTGGTTGGGGTCCCGCTAGGGATCAGCTCCGCAATCTACCGCGATTCAGCAATCGATCTGACCGGACGGCTGTTTGCCCTTATCGGACTGGCGGCACCGAACTTCCTTGTGGCCACCGTACTGATCTATGTGCTTTCTGTCTACTTCGGCATTCTGCCCAACGCGGGCAACTTCACCAGATTCACTGATGATCCGGTCAGGAATCTCAGTCAAATGATCTTTCCCGCCCTCACGCTTGGTCTGGCCTTCTCCGCATCCATTATGCGAACGACCCGATCGGCGATGCTCGAAGTCCTGGGGATGGACTATATCCGCACAGCCCGGAGCAAAGGACTGCGTGAGAAGATCGTTATTTCGCGCCACGCTTTTCGCAACGCCCTGATCCCGGTCGTGACTCTGACAGGCATCGAGTTCAGCTACCTGCTGGGCGGTACCGTGATTATCGAGCAGATATTCGCGCTACCGGGACTCGGACGTTTGACTCTCAATGCGATAGCCCAGCGCGACTACGCGCTGATCCAGGGCGTCACGCTGTTCATTGCCTGCAACGTGGTGATCATCAATCTGCTGGTTGACATCGGCTACGCCATCATCGACCCCCGGATTTCCTATGCTGACGGCAGTTGAGAGCCTGCCGGTCACCGGCAAACCACCATCGTGGCGGCGAACCGCGCGGCGTTTGCTGAGCACACCGAGTGGGCTGATCGGCGCAATCATTGTCAGCCTCTATATCGCGATTGCGGCGTGCGGCGCTGTCGGACTGACTCCTCACCCTCCACTGGCCCAGAAACCGATCGACCGTCTCCAGGGGCCGAGCAGCGAGTACTGGATGGGCACAGACATTCTTGGTCGTGATGTGGCCAGCAGGGTAATCAAAGGCGGAACGAACTCGCTTTACGTCGTGGTCCTGAGCGTCTCGCTGGCGACGTTCGCAGGGACGTTGATCGGGATCACGGCTGGTTTTGCGGGTGGTTTCGTCGACAACATCGCCATGCGGATCATGGACATCTTTTTCGCGTTTCCGGCGATTTTGCTGGCCTTGCTGGTGGTCACCATTCTTGGTTCTGGAATCAACAACACTGTCGTGGCGATTGCGATTGTCTATACGCCTATATTTGCCCGGGTTGCCAGGGGACCGGTCTTGTCGCTCAAGGAAACGGAGTTTGTGCAGGCAGCGAATTGCATTGGCATGCGGAGCTGGCGAGTGCTGCTGCGGCACATTCTGCCAAACACGATCCCGCCGATCATCGTCCAGGTGAGTCTGGCGCTCTCCTGGGCACTGCTGACTGAGGCCGGACTGAGTTTTCTGGGGTTGGGGACGCCTCCGCCGGAACCATCGTGGGGTCAGATGCTGAGCGAGAGCACCGGAATCGCCGAGATCGCTCCATGGCTGCTGTTCTTCCCAGGGATGGCGATCATGGTCAGTGTGCTTGGGTTCAACTTGCTCGGCGATAGTCTCAGAGATGTGCTCGATCCCCGGATGCGTGGCTCCCGATAGGTCGCCGCTGAACACACCTCAAGATAAATGCCCCCCGACCCTTCTCTGCCGAAGGTCATCCACCTCTGCGGTTATCCACGATCCATTCCTGTCGATGCCCGATCCGCGATATGGGTTGGCACGCTTTCTGCATCCTTTAGTGTCACGAGGGAATGTCCCTCTGACAGTAAAGGAGCATTGGTGGCATGGAAACGCGAACATGGAGTGCGGCAACTGCCGAGGACTACGTGAGTTTGATTGGAAAGAACGTCATCAGCCGTGATGGCGAGACGCTTGGTGAGATCAAAGAGCTGGTACGGCCCAATACCCAGTCTGCAGTCGGATCAGGTGGCCATTTCTTTCACTTCAAGCCGGGTCTCATGAAGTCCTGGTTTGGCGGACTCGACGATGCCTACCTGCCCGAGGCGGCGATCACGAGTGTGACTGAGGACGCGGTGGTCATCGATCTGACGGAAGATCAGATCCGGGAGCATCGATGGGATGTTCCGACAGAGATCGTACGACCGGGCGCGTAAGCGACAAGTGGTACGAAGGTCCTGGAGTCCCCTGGTTTTTCCGGGGACTCCAGAGCATCAGGATTGTTGAAAGGGAAGGAGGACAACCATGTATATCGGTGGTGGAGCACTGCTCATAATCATCATTATTCTTTTGCTCGTCTTTGTGTTCTAGATATGCCTGATCGCAGAACACCGGCTCCGAAATATCGGTAGCCGGTGCCTGACATGTCAAGGCATCGATTCAATCAGCTCTAGCACAGAACGAGGTCAGCTTGATTGTTGTCCCCTGAACATGCCGACTGACGAAGTTATTCTGCCGGCAACACGCGGTTGAGCATTCGCAGCCAGTTGCCGTGCATGATCTTCTCGATATCCTCGTCCGAATACTTTCGTTTGCCGAGCATTTCAGGGATTCGCTGCAGATCGTAGATGGTGTCCAGGTCGTGCGGGGTCTGCTCGGTGCCGTAGCCGCCGTCCAGATCAGTACCAATCGCGGCGTGATTGGCATTCCCGGCGAGCTGACAAACATGGTCGAGGTGATTGACAAAATCCTCCATCGAGCAATTCTCTGGCGTCGTAACACCCCGCTCCCAGTTTGGCACGACCATCCAGGCATCGAGCACCGATCCAATCACACCGTCACGCTCGAACACCACTTTGAGCATGTCATCAGAGAGCTGGCGATCTCCAGGCGTCAACGCTCTGCAGTTGGAGTGTGAAGCCCAGAGCGGCCCCTGAAAGATCTCCACCCCTTCCCAGAACGACTGGTCGTTGAAATGGCTGACGTCAAGAACGAAGCCCATACCGTTCATTTTCTCCAACAGAGCCTTGCCGCGATCGGTAAGGCCACCCAGACTCTCCGTTCCATGGGCATATTCGCTTGGTCCGTAGTGGGCCAGGCTCAGCGCCCGGAGCCCCTGTTCCCACCACCAATCCAGCTGATCGAGATCGACGATTGGATCGGCACCTTCCATGGTCAGCACCATCCCGAGTGGCGTGTTCTCAGGATCAGCTCGCCACTCGTTCATATGCCTGCCGAGATCGGCAGCCGTATTGATCATTCGGATGTCGCCTTGTCGCTGCATCTCCCAGTAGTAGGCAAGCTCCCCCTGCGCATGCGCAGTGGCGATCTCCTGCGTACGGAAGTCGATTTGAGAGTTCTTTCCTGATTTTGTGCGGGCCAGAACGGTACAGAACGAAACGGCGACTTCGGTCTTGCGGAGTTCTGGAAACGAGACCGTGCCAGCTCCTCGGCCCTTTTCGGTCATCCCCTTTTCGTCTTCCCGGATTTCGTAGACGCTCTTGCGGAGATCTCGATCCCAGTAGAACGCATTCATGGCTAGATCCAGGTGGCTGTCGATGACGATCACGAACTGTTTCCTTTCGATTGACTCCACACATTCATGAGGCAGCATATCGCCATTGGGGGAAGTGGGCACGAACCGAAATCTCGCACTCCTTCACAGTACATCGAACGCGTCGATGAAGTGTCAGGGGCTCTTCGAGCCGAGCCTATCGAAAATGGACCAGATCACTGCAGGGATGACAATCAGAAAGAAGATCAGAAACCACTCATACCAGAATCCGTTCAGGCTGACCTGCTGGAACAGCCTGTCCACGGTTTCGAGGATCACCAGCTTGCCAACAAAGAACACGGGCAATACCCCCAGGGTCGCGAGCAGCTGATATCCCCGGTTCCGGATGGTCGCCTGTAGTCGGTACTTGACCCGATCCATCGTTCCCAACAGCGCTCTGAACAGCAACGCCACCAGCAGGGTGATCCAGAACGACTCGATCGCAATGTGGTCGGGGGCGAATTCCGCAAAGAGGTTGATGACAACGACATAAATGAGTACATCGACCGTCCAGCCGACGAAATGCTCCTGAGCTGGCGTGAGCGTCCGCATCGGAACGCCGTGGTCGGCTTCCACCATTCGGCTCAGTGAACGTTCTGCCCGGGTTTTGATTTCTGGTGAACTGCCGGTTGACGCCACGAGCTGTAGCCCTATCGCCGCTACCGCTCGCGGGCGCGTGGGTCGAATGCGTCGCGAAGCCCGTCGCCGAGGATGTTCAGGGTGAGCACCGTGGCCACCAGCGCGATGCCTGGGAAGATGGCCATCCACCACGCCCTCTGGATCAGCTGCTGGCCATCTCGCAACATGTTGCCCCAGGAGGGTGTTTCGGGAGGGACGCCGGCGCCGAGGAAGCTAAGCGAGGACTCCGAAATGATCGCCAGCGCGATCACAAACGTGCATTGCACAATCAGCGGAGAGAGAGAATTTGCGAAGATGTATCGAAACAAAATGGTGTGATCGCGCAAGCCAATCGATCGGGCCGACTCCACGTGGGGTTGCTGTTTCAGCACCAGGGTCGAACCACGCACCAGACGCGCGACGATAGGCACGTAGACAACCGTAAGGGCGATGAACACGTTGATGGTGCGAGGACCGAGGCTGGCCATGATTGCGATGGCGAGCAGGATGCTTGGAAACGCCATCAGGCCATCCATGATCCTCATGATCGGCGTGTCTAGCCGGTCGTAGTACCCGGACACCAGACCGAGAATCGAGCCGATGATCGCTGCGACGATCGTCACGCTGACGCCGATCATCAAGGACACCCGTGCTCCGTAAATCACCCTGCTGAGAACGTCGCGTCCAAACGCGTCGGTCCCAAATCGATACTCCGAGGAAGGGCCCAGCAGGCGGATACTCGGATCGATGAAAGCCGGATCCTTTGGCGCAATCCAGGGCGCAAACAGGGCCATGGAAACCAGTAGAACCAGAACAACCACACTGACCAGTGCCGCCCTGTTCGACTTCAGGGACACCAGCCAGCGTCGCTGGCTCGACCGTAACCGCGTGTTCTCCGCTGCATCGGCAGCGAGAGGTAACCCGGGCTCGATGGCCGAGGTCTTAGTTGCCGCCATAGCGAATCCGTGGATCTACATACACATAGAGAATATCGACAATGAGGTTCACGAGGACATAGATTGCAGCAATGATCATGATGGCACCCTGAATAAGTGGGTAATCACGCCGCGCAATGCTTTGCACCACGAGCCGGCCCATTCCGGGAATTGTGAAAACGGTCTCGGTCACCACAGCTCCGCCCAGCAATGCTCCAAGCGAGTACCCGATCACGGTGATCGCGGGAATAAGCGCGTTGCGCAACGCATGGCGCGTCACCACCTTGCGGTAAACAAGCCCTTTGGCCATCGCGGTACGAACGTAATCTTCCCGCAAAACGTCCAGCATCGATGATCGAACCAGTCGCGCCAGCAGTCCTGCCGAGGCGAAGCCAAGGGTGAATGACGGCAGAATCATCCCCTTGAAGTGTTTGACTGGGTCTTCGGTGATCGGCGTGTATCCTCCGCTCGGAAGCCAGCGTAGTCGCACAGCGAAGATCAGAATGAGGAGGATGCCCAGAAAAAACGTCGGAATAGCGGCGCCGCTGATGGAGACGAGCATCAATCCGCGATCGACGAGCGAGTTGCGTTTGACTGCGGCGACGACACCTGCAGGGACTCCAATCAGAATCGAAATGATCAGCGCGTATGTTGTCAGAAGCGCCGTCGGCGGGGCTCGTTGCTGGAGGGCCTCGGTTACCGGCATTCCCAGAAAGATCGAATCGCCAAAGTCGCCTCGGAGAGCATTTGAAAACCAGGTCCAGAACTGCACAAGGAGCGGATCATTCAATCCCAGCCGGTCCCGCAGCGCCTGGATCTGTTCGCCGGTTGCATTCTGACCAAGGATCACAGCGGCAGGATCACCAGGAGTGAGGTGCACCAGCATGAACACCACGACGCCGACGATCAGCATCACCGGAATCAACAGGAGAACGCGGCGGAGAATATAGGTTAGCAATGACTTGACCTGTGTGGTTGCAACGTACCTGACTACGTGACGATGCGGGCGGAAGCACCGCTTCCGCCCGCCAAAGCCTGCTCTGGTGAGATGTTACTCGTTTAGCCAGAGATTCCAGTACTTGAAGCCGCGCTCGAACTGAGGCGACCAACCTCCAATGTCAGCTGATCGCGATGTTGTTGTCGCTCCGTCACCGATCTTGATCGCAGGGATCTCGGTGTACGCATTGGACTGAATCTGCTCCCAGATTCCGTACGCAGTGTCGAAGTCACTTTCCGCCAGCAGCTCGGCTGCCAGGCCTAGTGACTCTTCGCTGCTCCACCAGCCAGGATACTGGTTCATCTGGCCCACGTAGCTGATCTGAGAGGGATCAGGCACAAATCCGTGACCGGTGACGAACATATCCCACTCCTCAGGCTGAGCGCGCCGCTCAACCACCGTGGCCCAGTCGATGACCTGGTGGTCGAAGACCATGCCCACTGCCTCCAGCTGCTGCACAGCTGGTGTGGAGGTCGCATACATGTATCCATATTCCTGGGTCGACATGAAGCGAATCGGGGTGCCGTCGTATCCAGCCTCTTCCAGTTTGGCTCGGGCCAGCTCAGGATCGTTCATGTTGTACCGCTCGATACCGGCTGTTGTGTGCCAGGCAGTTTGCGACATCATCAGTCCGGGATCCATCGCATAGAACTCGGAGCTTCCGTAGGCGGACTGCATCAGCGGCTCCAGATCGAGGCCTGCCTGAACGGCCTCCCGCATCGCCAGGTTGGACATTAGCGGCGACTCCCAGTTCAGGAAGAACACCGGCCAGTCTGTCGGGTTTTCGACCTGCGTGACCAGCTCGGAGAGGGGAGAAAGAATGTCGAACTGGTCGTTGTTCAAACCACCCTGGTTGTGCATGTGGTAGTCGCCAGCTTGCAAACCAGCAACTCGCGCAGAGATGTCCGGAACCGGGATGAACTCGATCTGGTCGAAATACGCGTACTTCGTTCCCGCATATCCAACCGGGCCACCTTCGACGGCGGCGTAATCCTCGAAACGCTCGAAGCGGATATAGGCGTCCGGCACGCGATCCACCATCCGGTACGGACCGGTTCCAATCGCTGATTCGTTTGGCTCCAGCGTGCCAGCATCGATCACGGACTTCGGATAGATGACTGCAGCCTGGGTGTTATTCGAAAGTGCGACCAGAATGGTTCCGTACGGTTGCGTCAGCGTCCAGGTAACGGTGTACTCGTCGGTTTCTTCCACGCTGTCGGTAACCGCGTAGATCCGCTGGCCAACACCTGATATCTGACCCCAGCGATCGAGCGATGCCTTCACATCAGCTGAAGTCATCATCTCGCCATTATGGAATGGAACGCCCTGGCGAAGCCTGAATGTGTGGACGAGTCCGTCCTCGCTGACTTCATGCGACTCGGCGAGCATCGGCGCTGGACGGTAGTTCTCGTCGTACGACATCAGTGTTTCGTACATGTTGTAGCCGATTTCGGCCGTAATGCCGGCGGTCGTCTGATGCTCATCGAGCGTCGGAGGCTCGCCGATCGCAGCTACTCGCAACGTGCCGCCAAACACACCGGCAGATGGATCATCCTGCAGTTTTGCCGCCAGTCCGCGTGCCTGGAATCGGGCCGGTCCGCCAACTGCGCCAAGTGCTCCAGCAAGCGCATAGCTGCCGAGGCCGATTGCGGCGCCCCGTTTCACGAGCTCCCGGCGGCTGATGTCTCGATCCTTGACCGCCATGAGCAAACGCTGTAAATCTCTTTCCTGGTACATAGACCCTCCTTCGATACTCGTTGATCAGTTCAGCTGACACGAATTCGCCAACAATCCGGTACACCCTGATGTGCCGGCGTTTCGTCGATCTGGGGAGCGCCTCCTTTCCTGATGATCCCAGTGCGACTGTCTTCTGTAGTCTCCGATGATAGCGCGATCAGGCGCCACGTCGGTATCGCACGGGTGTGGACAGCGTCATTGTCCAGAAGAACCAAACTTTCGTCAACACAATGCCAATTTTCCGGACTAGTCAGAACCATAGTGTACTGAGCGAGGTGTAACCAGGCTACGACGATTCTGCGAATCGCTGTGCAGCACTGATGCTTTTGCGCACCTGGGGCTGCAGCGCCAGAATCCCGATGACGCCATAGACGATCAGCGGCGGCAGTGCCGTAGACCAGGTCTCGCTGCCTGCCATCAGGGCCATGAGCGGATTTGCAATGCCCATCAGCACAGCCAGAATGGTGATACTCAAAGCCCAAGGCTTGAGCTGAATCCATCCATAGACGAGGAATGCCGACACGATTGCAACGGTCCCGAAGAGGAACGCACCGGCCCAGTCGCCGCCCCAGAAATCGAGATCGCCTTCGCCCCACGGGAGGACTCCCATGAACTGGAGGGCTACGATCGAACTCACCACAGTCGCGATGGCAGCGAATGCGGCGAGCAAGAGGGCTGCGGCTGGTCGATTTGGCATTCAGTGCTCGCTTCTCAGTTATCACAACTCAACGCTGGCATCCTAGCAGGTTTACGGTTCACAGCAGCGCGAAGACCGGCGGCGATTCGCTCCCGCAGCCGCAGTGGGCTTCGTCGCAGCGGCGTTACCACCGGCGCGTTCTACAATGGTTCGTAATGCTGGCGTAAGTCGAACAGCACGTGCGGTAGGGGAGAGAATGTCGACTTCAGAATCGGAATCAGTCGACGAGCAGATGACGAAGATACTCGAGACGTCTCGGGTTATCGCTGTCGTCGGCTGGTCGGATCGCGAGGACCGGCCGAGTCATGGCGTGGCCAGTTACCTGAGAAAGCAGGGCTACGCGGTGATTCCAGTGAATCCGAGACTGGCCGGTCAGCGATGGGACGGACAGATCGTTTACTCGTCACTCGCAGAAATACCCGAGGGCGTCGATCTGGTGGATGTGTTCAGGAGACCGGAGTTCACTCCTTCCCATGCGGCTGAGGCCGTTCAAATCAACGCACGGTTCTGCTGGCTGCAGCTGGGCATTCTCAACGAGGAAGCGATGACCATTGCTCGAGATGGGGGGCTCGTCGCGATTCAGGATCGGTGTACCCAGATCGAGCATCTACGTCTAATTCGCGGTATCGTAATACCCACCAGCTAATGTGAGGAGTTCCAGATCGTGTTACCGAAGATGGGTGCAAGCTACGTCATAAAGAAATTCGCCGACGAGATGATGGCGGAACCGAAAGCAGCGGTGGAGTCGGCAGTTTCCACAGCGCTCGATCCGACGTACGGTTCGCCGTCTGGTGCCAGGGTAGCGGCACCTCAGAATGAACAACCAGATGAGTGGGACGGCCAGACGATCGCGAACGAAGAAGGTGAAGTCATTGGCACCGCACGGCGAATGCGCGAGGTGTCGATCTATCTCGTCTCAGATACATATGGCGACCATCGCGCGGAGCTCGAGGCGTGCATCAACGATGCTGAGAGCCGGCGTTTTCTCGTTCACGATGAGAAAGGTCGGCTTGCTGGCCTGATCTACGCACCGCATCCTGATCGCATGCCAGCTCGACCTGACGTGATCCGGGCTGAGGACATCTAGCAAGGATTGTTGCAAGCGACTGGACAGCGGCATATCAGCTCAATCGATTGGAGCCAATCCTGCCGAGGCTCCGAATCCCAGGTGAACAGGAGTTGCCGTGGCGCGTATTCGAAGAAGCTGGAATCTGGTCAAAGCAAGCTGGAGTGTGCTGCGGGCGGACAAGGAACTGGCCCTCTTCCCTGTCATCTCAGGTGTGGTGACCGTGGTGGCTCTGCTCGCCCTTGCTGGTCTGTACTTTGGCATCGCCGATGGTGGAGCCGACGCGATCGCGGAAACCTTTGACGAAAGTTCAGGAAGCGGCGTCGGGGTTCTGGAACTCGTCATCATCTTTGCGATCTATTTTGTCACCTCTGTCGTCGCGACGTTTTTCAATGCGGCGCTGATTGGCGCCGCCATGATGCGACTTCGGGGCGGAGATCCGACATTCAGGGATGGCTTACGGATGGCCTCGTCAAGGGTCGGTGCGATTCTGGGCTATGGCGCAATCGCCGCCACCGTGGGTGTCCTCATCAGCCTCCTGCGGGAACGGGGCGGCCTGCTGGGAAGCCTGGGTTCAGGAGTTCTCAGCATAGGCTGGGGCGTTGCCACGTTTCTCGTTGTCCCCGTGCTTGTCGCAGAGAACATTGGTCCAGTAGAGGCGATCCGCCGCAGTGGCAGTCTGCTCAAAAAGACCTGGGGCGAGCAGATTGCCGGTAATGCCGCAATCGGCATCATTGCAATGCTGATCAGCGTTCCGATAGCCGTAGCTGGTGGGCTACTGATTTTTGCAGCAGCAGGCACGGACTCGAATGCGCTGGTTGCGCTGGCGGTGATATTGATGCTCATCGCGATCGTGCTCATCGGTGTGATCTTCAGTGCGCTGGGCGCGATTTATCGGGCGGCGGTCTATGAGTTCGCCGCTGAAGAGATCGTCGCGCCGCAGTATGGAAGTGGTCTGCTCGAGCAGGCGTTTGTCAGCAAAGCGTAGGGTCGTTCAGGTACTCATCAATCTGGTGACGAAAGGTCCACTTGCGATCCGCATGCTGAGTTCTGTGAATCCCCCTGAGTCAACCGGTGGATCGAGCAGAGATAGCCCGTCTTCATCCCCCTGTGCGGTTTCGAACACTCCAACTCGCCGCGTGTCCAGATCGTAAACCCCGTAGACGGCATTGACGGATTCGCGGCCCTGGGTGACGAGCTCGTTGCGCAGAACGGCTGCCATCAGCGCACTGTTGACGACAGCAGCCGTCTCGACAAGCGAGGGAACGAATCCACGATGCCGCTCGGCATCCGAGCCCCAGGTGCTAATCATCGACGTGTGGGCGAGTCGTACGGCTGGAAAGAGCTGATTCACGATCGATCGAAGCTCATGATCGGCGGAGAGGCCGAGATATTCGGCGGGATCGAGAAATGCGCGAGTGGCGGCCGTGACTGCGCCGCACCTGCTGTGTCCGAGGACCACAACCAGCGCAATCGAGGGAAGATTCTGCAGAGCAAAATCGACACTTCCCTTAATCTCGGAGCCAAGCACGTTCCCTGCTACCCGCAGGACAAAGAGGTCGTTCACCCCCTGGCCCAATATCAGCTCGATGGGCACCCGGGCGTCGGCACACCCAATCACCAGCGCGAACGGGGTCTGGGTCAGCATCGTTCCGCCGACAGCAGAAAGTCCGAGATCAGCGGCGGTGATTTTGATAACGCGCCGTACTGGTTCAAGTGAGCTGCCGGGATTATCGAGCAGGGCCGCAAATGTGCGGTTACCCGATTCGAGCTGTGCCCGCGCTTCGGAAGCGGTGCGGGGAGTTTCGCTCGGATTTGGGTCGTTGGGATCAATTCGGTAGATGACTTCGATCACGGATCGCGCTGCTCCCGTCCATACCTGACGTCAGGATTGTGAGCATAGCATCAGCCTGCCGAACACCCGTCGGAGATAGTGAACAAAGTGAAAGCGTCAGCTACGTTCTGCCAGAGGAGCGATACGCATCATCTTGTCACGCTGCAGCCGCTCTACGCGTCAGAAAGCCAGTCGAGATAGATTCGGCGGGTTGTCGGAGCGGCAAAGCTAACTCCCTCACCACTGCTTTCGACCATCACGATGGACGCGATCTCAGCGTTTGAGCCATACGGACCAAACGCTGCAAACCAGGAGTGCGGTTTCTGATCGAGGTTGTTCCTGTTCTGGGCGGTACCGGTCTTTCCCGCAATGGGCCAGGTGAAGTCACCAAACACGCTGACTGATCCGGCTCCCCAGGAATTGCTCGTCTGGTCTCGCAGGGCGCTCTGCAATTCGGCAATCATCCAGTCGCTCATCGGCAGCTCCTGGATCACCGTGCGTTCGCCCACCTTCGTAATCGAACCGTCAGCATTTTGGAGACCCTGGACGATAAAGGGCTGAAGCAGCGTCCCGCCATTCGCAATGGCGGCATACGCATTCGCCATTTGCAATGGAGTCGCTTCGAGATAACCCTGGCCGATCGACAAGTTGACGGCATCTCCAGTGGCCCAGTAGTCGTCCAGCGTGGCAAGTTTCCATTCCGGACTGGGCACCGTTCCCGAAACCTCCTGGAGGTAGGCAATCCCGGTGGGCGCGCCGAGACCGAACGCTTTCGTCATGTCCGGCAGCAGATTCTGGTCTTCGTTGTCCAGCTGATAGCCAAGCTCATAGAAAACGGTATTGCAGGAATTGACCAGTGCAGTGTGCAGGTTCAGCAAGCCCTGATCGCCAACGCCATACTCGAAGGTCCAGTCCCGCCACACCTGGTCGGTGCCTGGAATACTCCAGTTCGTGGGGCAATAGATCTCACTGCCGCCTTCGTAACCAAGGTTGGCCATCGCCGCAGACATTGTGATGACCTTGAAGATCGACCCCGTGGGATATCCCTGCTGTGTCGCTCGATTCAGGAGTGGCCGTTTCTTTTCATCGAATATCTCTGTCGCTTCACGGTTACTCAACCCTTTGACAAAGAGATTCGGATCGAAAGTAGGGTGACTAACCATTGCCATCACGGCGCCACTTTGCGGGTTGATGATCACCGCGCTCCCGGATACGTCGCCGAGCGCAGTGTCCACTTGCAGCTGGAAAGCGCTATCGATCGAAAGGATGAGGTCCTGTGGATCGATTGCGGGACGCTCAGAGATCAGCTCTTGTTCGACCCGAGTCGCACAACTGACAATGCTGAGCCTGCCACCGGGTGAGCCCGCCAGAATGTCATTCGCCGCTGCTTCGATACCGGCTCTCCCTATCAGCTGACCGCCAACGAGCTCGCCAGATTCATCGGCCTCGAGGTCCTCTGCGTTCACGGGTGTGACGTATCCGGTGATGTGTGCAGCTGCCGGACCGAGCGGGTAAATGCGCGACGTTTTCTGCCGGATCGCGACGCCGGGCATATTCGAGATCGCATTCAACACATTGGTTTCGAGAGGGTCAGGCAATTCGGTGATAGGCATGAACCACTCCGGTTGCCCGTCCTGATAGCGGCTCCGGAT
>JBGTJM010000236.1:0-6737 GCA_041745115.1 Thermomicrobiales bacterium | reverse complement strand
CTGCATGGCCCGATGGTGGCAGTGAACGAGGGCGACGTGGCCGTTATGGTACACGTGCCGGGAGCCGGAGCGGAGCGGGTCGGTCAAATCACCCATGTGCTGGAGGGCATTGGGGCCCGGCTGCTGGTCGTTGGCTCGAATGTCGACCTGGTTTCGGAGGCAACAACGTTTCTTCTACCGGACGTGCCAGAGTTGCTTTCACCACTGCTGGCAGTGGTGCCAATGCAGATGCTTGCGTACCAGATGGCCGCGATAAAGGGAATCAATCCAGACACGTTTCGCCGTGATGATGAGCGATACAAGAGTGCTTTTGGGAAGCTGGTGCTTTGATGGTCGCTGTCTCGCCTGAATCACCAATCGGAAGCGTGATGACCCGATGACCTCCTTTATGGAACGGACCATGCACGGGCAGCCTGAGGATCTCAGGAAGCTGCTTTCAGAAGGATGGGAGCAGGCACAAGCAGCTGCGGACCTGGTGACTGGCTCGCGGCGCGTCCTGCTCGTCGGGACGGGAACGAGCCTGCACGCGGCAATGGTGGGATCGTGGCTGTTCCGGGCGGGCGGCATCGACGCAATCGCTCTGTCATCCTTCGATTTCGCGATGTATCCCAGTCAAATCGGCGTTCAATCCACTGACGCGGTTGTTGTTCTCGCGCACACAGGTGAAACAGGCTACTCAGCTATCGCCATGGCCAACGCTGCTGCTTCCGGCGCTACGGTGCTTTCGGTCGGTGGCCGCACAGCGCAGCACGCTGGTCCGACCTTGACGTTACGCACGGTTCCTCCCGAACAAGCCGCGACTTACACCGCGTCGCACCTTACAGCAATGACGGTCCTCGCACAGGTAGCGATCGAACTTGGCTTTCGAACGGATGTGGGCCCAATGGATCAGCTCAGGGACTCTCTTCTGCAGCTACCGGAGATGGTTCAGTTTGTTCTATCCCGACAAGAGGAAATCGCCACTGTGGCAGCGATGGCGGCTGAGCGCCGAGTGTACGCAATTGGAGCCGGTCCCAACGAAGCGACTGCACTCGAGCTTGTCATCAAAGTACGGGAGGCGGCATTCGCCCCTATCGATGGCATGAGCGCTGAACAGTTTCTGCATGGCCCGATGGTGGCACTGAACCCTGACGATCTGCTTGTCGCCGTGAACCCTTCGGGTTCATCCATGGAGCGGCTGTCAGCAATCGAAGGCGTCGCTCTTTCAGTCGGTGCCCACGTCTGGCATGTTGGCGACGCACCGGCTCCTACAGGTGCGATCCCGTTTGCGCTTCCCGAGGTGCCAGAGATTCTCTCTCCGCTCGTTGCCGTGGTACCCATGCAGATGCTTGCACTGGAAATGGCCAAAGTGCGAGGCACCAATCCTGATGACTTTCGCTGGGACGACGACCGGTACAAGCAGGCCTTCGCGCGATTGAGTCTCTAAACCGGTTCACCTGAAGGCCCTCGAAGCGGGAGTGAGACGGAGCGGCAGGTTTGTTTCATTCAGGCAAACGGTCGATCTTTGACGCACGATGCAATCGCATGGAACCATCGATCATGCGTCTCAGACGATGCAAGTGGTCACCAACCAAACCCCCGTATGTCTGAATCGCGAAGAAAACGATGCCTGCACCAGACGCCCAGATCGAGCGCCGCTTTCGGCGCTATGGAGAGCTCGCCGGGCTGGCGTTCTGGCTGTTTCTAACCCGGGAATGGACAGTCGATCACGCGACCTGACTCACCAGACCGGGAGCAGGCGGCAGAACCGACGCCAGTAACGCCATGTGTAACGCCAGGTGGCTTTGCGGCCTGACGGGATCGACACCAGTCAACTCAGCAATCTGCTTGAGCCGATAGGCGAGGGTATTGCGATGCACTCCGAGGCTGGTCGCGGCATCGACCTGCGATCCGCCGGATTCCAGATACGCCAGGAGCGTTTTGCGCAGCGTTCCTCGTTTGTCCCGCACCACCAGGTCGCCCAGCGTATCTCGAGCGAATGCCTCGAGTTCTCCCGAGCCCCAGAGCGGAAAGAGCAGCCGGTAAATCCCGACATCGGACGGCCGGTCGTATTGCACCACCGAGCCGGAGACCATCCCTGACGAGATGAGCGAAGCCAGAAACCGCGCTTGACGCGCCGCAGCCGGAATACTCACCACGCCATTGACCGTCGCCGACACGGCGATCCACGGTGTGTGTCCGGCCCCCTCAGCAAGCGGCAGACGCTGGTCGGCTCCTCCACCATTTAATGACTGGATCGATCGGCCGCTTCGGTTTGGCGACTCGATCAGCGCTGCGACATAACCGTCCACGTCAGCAGCATCGTGAACAGAGCCAAATACGGCAAGGTCGCGCTGCATCTGGAGGCGATTCGATCCGGCAGATGCCAGAGCCACCTGAAACACGCCATTCGAAGGCAAACCGAGGGCCGCCGCCATCTTTGCGGTTTCGGCACCTGTCTCTGTCAGAAGGCCAGCAATGGCCTGGGATCGAGCGCTCCCGCGTGGCCGAACATCGAGGGCATGCGCCATAGCGGACTCCACCGCCATGCCAACTCGCTCGGATAGCAGCCGGGCCATGGCTCGCCGATCGGGTGGTACCGGCCCAAGCCACAGCGTGTGAGCACCTGACAACCGGACGCCATACCGGTCGCCTTGCCATCCGTCGAGTCCGTCGAGTCCCGACAGGTCTTGCTCGTGAGCAAACATCTCCGGAGAAGACGAACCAATCAGGTCGCCACGACCGGAAACGACAACGGACTCTGCTCCGATCTGTTCAGACGATATTCGAAGCACCTGCTCCAGATCGGCTCCCATGGCGTTCAGCTGAGTCAGAATCCGGCCCAGCTCGGTCCCAAGCCGGTAGATCTCCCCTCGCTGCTCTGTGAGCATCCGATTGATATCACTCTCAAGATCGGCGGGGATCGATTCGGACCAGAGCATCACCATTGAAGGCGGGGCATCGATTGTCCGCTCGACAATGAGACCAGTCGCCCCACGGCTGGCGACCTCTTTGACAATCTCCTCCACCGGCACTCCTGCGTCAGCCAGAATGCGGTCCGGTAGTATGACCAGCTCGCCTCCTCGCAAAGGTGGCAGAATTGGCATCGATGCCCGCAGGGTAACCGCCCAGGTCACTTCGCGTCGCAATGGAGTATCGGCATCGGGCGAACCGTTGGATCCGAATATGCTAGGTGCAAGGTCGATGCGACGTTCCCACGAAAGCAGGTCTCGAACGGTGATCTCGGCCACTGAAAGACTTCCCCTTTACGTGAATTCTGACGATATGGATATGTGCACATCGAACAATTTACTGACATTCGTTTGTCTCATGTTCTCTTGCTCCGTGGCCTCCGCCAGACAAAGCAGCAAGGATTAGCAGTTTTGCACAATGTTGCGCAGAGAGCAATGTCCGAAGGAAGTCGTTTTTCACATTCCGGACTGGTGATTGGGATCGCGAGCACGGTTGGCCTCGCCGCTTTTCTCTATCCGTTTGTGCTGCCCGCACTCGCACGTGCACCTGAGCAGCAAGCACGGTCGAGCGAGGCGCCAATTCTGTTTGCAATTGTGACTATTCTGTGCCTGCTCGCGATCGTTCTCGATGTCCAGCCGAAGCCGGGTGGCCAGCAGCTCCAGCACGCTGCAAAAACGGCCGCGCTTCTTGGCGTTCTGGTGGCAGCTGACTCCGCACTGCGACTTGTTCCGACATTTCTCGGGGCCTCGCCGATCTTTCCCCTGATCATCATTACCGGGGCGGTGTTTGGCTCAGTCATTGGATTTCAGATGGGCGCACTGACCCTGCTGGTCTCGGCGTTCATCACTGGCGGCATCGGTCCCTGGCTGCCGTTTCAAATGCTCGTTGCTGGCTGGGTCGGACTTACGGCAGGATGGATACCTCGATTCAGCAGCACCCGGCTTCGTCTGATAGCAATAGCCGCACTTGGGGGATTCTGGGGATTCGGATATGGCGCGATCATGAATCTCTGGTCGTGGCCGTTTGCTGCACCCGGACTCCAGGAGGATGCCGGACTCTATTGGAATGCTGGACTCTCGACAACTGAAGCCATCGCCAACTATGCGCAGTTCTATCTGGTCACGTCGCTGTGGTATGACGCATTTCGCGCTGTGGGAAACGTGGTGCTGATCCTGGCTTTCGGAGCCCCGGTGTTGGTGGCGCTCCAACGATTTCACCGACGTCTGACCTGGCAGCCCTGGACCTCGTTTGAATGCGGCTCCGATACGCCAGCTCATGAGTACATCGCCTGAATACAATGCTTGCGATCGACAGCCGTTGCACGCTCTCTTGGCAGAGCTGCTCACCAGGTCGGTAGTTTTTGCTACGCTCTTATGGCATCACTCAGGAGGTCCGCTCGACAACTCCGGGTGAGTCAATGATCTATGACTCGCAGTCACCGATAGCAGTGATGCGGCGATGTGAACGTACACGTCATAACGACTCCGCAGAATCACCCAGATTTTTCCGCGCCGCGATGACAGAATGGCACATATTGTGTTTTAATTGTCAATCGCTATACTACTTCTTGTCCTGGCACCACCAAACTCTGTGGACCAGAAATGTCGCTATCGAGCTCGTAGCGACCCCCAGTGGCAACGTTTAGTGAGCACATTCGCAGGCGCGTAGGTACGCGGTTTTCCCGCTTTCAGGCACCGCTTCTGCGCTTTGCATCAAGAGCTTTCATCCTCCTGCTGAAGCGGCGGAGGACCCGCGATTCGTCAATGTTTCACGACCGACAGGGGCGGTCACGAAACGCAAGGGTTTGGGCTAGAGGAATCATTATGAGCGACCGCAAGCGAGCGGCTACGAAAACCAGGACCGCAAAAACTGGTCTATCCGTTTCCCGCTATTTCACACGTGCCGGGGTTAGCCCCTTTGCAAGCGTCGAATGGTCGAAGCGGACATCGCGAATCACGAATCAGGATGGTTCGACGGTCTTCGAGATGAAGGATGCGGAGATTCCGGCCCCCTGGTCGCAGGTCGCCGCCGACATCATGGTTTCCAAGTATTTCCGAAAAGCAGGTGTGCCCCTGGTCGCTGATGACGGGGCTCCGCTGATTGATGAAAGCGGCCAGCCCGTGCTTGGCCCGGAGCGCTCGGCGCGGCAGGTAATTCACCGGCTGGCTGGATGCTGGAGACACTGGGGAGAAGAGCACGGCTATTTTGCGACCAGTGAAGATGCGCAAGTGTTCTATGACGAGCTGGCCTACATGCTCGTCAACCAGATGGCCGCTCCAAACTCGCCGCAGTGGTTCAACACGGGGCTGAACTGGGCCTACGGCATCACTGGTCCTGCTCAGGGACACTACTACGCCGATCCAGCGACTGGCGAAGTCAGAGAATCAGCCGACGCGTATACCCACCCCCAGCCGCACGCATGCTTCATTCAGTCTATCGCCGACGATCTGGTCGGCGAGGGCGGCATCATGGACCTGTGGGTTCGTGAGGCTCGACTGTTCAAATATGGCTCTGGCACCGGCACCAACTTTTCCTCACTTCGTGGCGAGGGTGAGCCCCTCTCTGGCGGCGGATCGTCGTCCGGGCTCATGAGTTTCCTCCGAGTTGGCGATCGCGCCGCTGGTGCGATCAAGAGCGGTGGCACAACCCGCCGAGCGGCCAAGATGGTCTGCCTCGACGTCGATCACCCTGACATCGAACACTTCGTGACCTGGAAAGCGGATGAGGAAAAGAAGGTTCAGGCCCTCATTGCCGCCGGATATCCCGCCGATTTCAACGGCGAGGCCTATCAGACCGTTTCGGGCCAGAATGCCAACAATTCGGTTCGCATCACCAACGCGTTTCTCGACGCCGTGGCGAAAGACGACGACTGGAACCTGATTCGTCGCACGGATGGCAGCGTCCATAAAACCGTGAAAGCCCGTGAACTCTGGAAGTCCGTGGCTGAGGCGGCGTGGGATTGTGCCGATCCGGGTGTCCAGTACGACACCACCATCAACGAGTGGCATACCTGCCCGGCATCAGGACGCATCAACGCGTCCAATCCCTGCTCCGAATACATGTTCCTGGATAACACAGCCTGCAACCTGGCCAGCCTGAACCTGCTGAAGTTCGTCGATACCGAAACCGGCGAGATCGATATCGAGGCATATCGGCACGCCGTTCGGTTGTGGACCATCGTCCTCGAGATCAGCGTGCTGATGGCGCAATTCCCGAGCAAGGAGATCGCGCGGCACTCGTACGATTTTCGCACCCTGGGACTGGGTTACGCCAACATCGGCACCGTGCTGATGCTGCGTGGCCTGCCGTATGACTCCGACGAGGCGCGAGCCTTCACCAGCGCGATGACCGCAATCATGACCGGTGAGTCATATGCGACGTCAGCAGAAATGGCGCGGGGCCTGGGTCCATTCGCTGGGTATGAGTCGAACCGCGAGCACATGCTGCGGGTGATCCGAAACCATAGCCGCGCAGCGAATGACGCTGACACAGCGGAGTACGAGGGCCTGTCGGTGCCACCGATAGGACTCAACGCCGAGCTGGCGCCGGACGATCTGGTCGCAGCGGCCAGGACAGCCTGGGACAACGCGCTCTCACTGGGCGAAAAGTACGGATATCGCAATGCGCAGACCACCTTGCTGGCACCGACAGGAACGATCGGCCTCCTGATGGATTGCGATACCACCGGTGTGGAACCCGACTTTGCGCTGGTGAAGTTCAAGAAGCTGGCCGGTGGCGGCTACTTCAAGATCGCCAACCAGAGCATCGAACCGGCATTGAAAAAC
>JBGTJM010000235.1:0-9807 GCA_041745115.1 Thermomicrobiales bacterium | reverse complement strand
GTCGGAACCGGGCCAGGAGCGCAGATTTGGACATCACTGGTCGAAGCAGGTCACCCGAACGCGGATCTCATCCTGATCCGGACCGACAGACATGGCGATCCCAATCTGGTCTCGGATCACTTCATGCCGATGACCGGACTCGGCGGGTCAGTCGATGCTCTTGACTGGTTCGGTCCATGGAAGTTCCTCGACATGCTCATGTCCTGTGCCTTCTCCGGGCTAGGATGCGACGTTGCCATCGGCAACAGCCAGGCCCAGGCCTTCATGGGTTCGTGGAGCGATGGAACCCCGGTCACTCCTGCCATGGTGCGCAGTGGCTGAGTCATCGCCCAGGGTCTTGTCAGGCCTCGCTGATCTGATCTCTCTGAACCCACGATCCGTTGAGGTGCCTCAGCCTTTCTCGCTCCGCAACACGATTGCTCCTGTAGCCTGGGCGAGGGGCAGGTGGCCGAATGTCGACTGGATGGAAAACACGTTCGTGTGGGTTGGCTGGGAATCCGGTCGGCTCTCTGCCCGAACTGTGCGCCAGCAAGAGCAATCTGGAACGATTTCTGTCAGTGGGACAGGACTATCAGAAAACGATATGGGGTGGCTCGAATCGGTGCTCGGAGTTGCACAGTCTCTCGGCACGTTCGATTGCCAGACACTCGCGAAGCTGTCTTCTGAACTGACAGGACTTTGTCCTTTTGCCAACGGATCGCTGTTCGACGGAGTCATTGGATCGATTGTGGGCCAGAGTATTTCGGTGGCTGCGGCCGCGACCGTCGAGCGGCGTCTGGCCGCGCTTGTCCACCCGGGTCTTTCGGTCGGGGAACGGATCTTCTACCCATTTCCTCGGGCTCAGGACCTGGCAGTGCTGCCCCCAACGATGGTCCGAGGCACAGGAGTGACCTGGCGCCGCGCCGAAGCAATTGTCGCCATCAGCAAGGCAGCCGCCGAAGGCAATTTCCCATCGGTCAGCCGACAAGAAGCCGATCCAGATACCCTGAGAAGGGAACTGCGATCGTTGCCGCTCGTCGGGCCGTGGACAGCAGAGTCAGCAATGCTCTGGGGACTAGGACTGCCAGATATCTATCCGACTGGCGACGTGGCGCTACTGAGAGCAGCCAGGCTGGCCTATTGCTCGCCTGAAATGACGATGGCAGTGCTCAACAGGATGTCACTCAGCTGGGCACCACATCGAGGCTGGGCGGCTAGATTGCTTTGGACCAACTTGCTCGGAAGCGCACCCGGCTGACCGCGCACATTGCTGACAATCGCTGAACCTCTATACTCCGTGAGCCATCGGAGTTTCCAGGGCACGCAGGACGTTTTCAGGCGGAACAGGACGATGATTCCGGTCGATATCAGGGAACTCATCGAAGCAGTTGGCTACATCGGTATTTTTCTGATCATTTTTGCCGAGACGGGTTTGCTGGTCGGTTTCTTTCTGCCCGGTGACACGCTGCTTCTCACAGCAGGATTCCTGGCATCCCAGGACCTCATGAACATCAGGATTCTGGTGCCGCTTTGCTTCATTGCGGCCGTCACCGGGGACGCGGTTGGCTACGCGTTTGGTAAGCGGGTTGGCCGTGGGTTGTTCAAGAAGGAAGAGTCCAGGCTTTTCAAGCCCGACAACTTGATTCGGGCGGAAGCCTTCATGGAAAAACATGGCGGACTTTCGATCATTATCGCTCGCTTTGTACCATTTGCCAGAACATTTGTACCGATTGTGGCCGGAATCAGCTCGATGAAGTATCCGCGATTCCTGATGTTCAACGTCGTGGGCGCAGTTCTTTGGGCCATTGGCCTGCCGCTCGCCGGCTACTATCTCGGCGCAAGAGTGATGGAGCTCGAGCACTACCTGATTCCGGCCATCGCGGTCATCATCCTGGTTTCACTGATTCCGAGCGGTTACCACGTCTGGAAAGAGCATGGTGAAAAGATCAGATCGTCGGCCCGGCAACAGCTGGACGGCGTGCTCAAACGTGGCACCACCGGCGAATAAGTCTCCGCTCCCGAATTATTGCTCGATACATGGCAAATGCGCCGAGCCAGAGCCCGGCGCATTCATTTTCACGACGCTGCAATCAGTTCGCGTGTTAGTCAGCCGCCACAACAGGCAAATCAGCGAGCGCTGCATCAACGGCTTCCTGCGGATACTCGAAGTCCTGCATTTGTCCGGTGAGGTAGCTCTCGTAGGCCGCCAGATCGAAGTTCCCGTGACCACAAAGTCCAAATAGAATGGTCCTGGCCTCGCCCGCTTCCTTGGCCGCCAATGCCTCGTTTATTGCCACAGTGATCGCATGGGTCGGCTCAGGCGCGGGGATGATGCCTTCTGTCCGCGCGAACATCACCGCCGACTCAAAAGCAGCCTTCTGATTGACCGCTTGAGCCTCGATGGTACCCAGCTCGTAGAGATGGCTGACGAGCGGTGCCATTCCGTGATATCGCAAACCGCCCGCATGGATCCCGGCCGGCATGAATGTGCGCCCAAGAGTGTGCATTTTCATCAGCGGCGTCATACCCGCGGTGTCGCCAAAATCGTAGGCATACGTCCCCTTGGTCAGCGATGGGCAGGCGGCAGGCTCGCAGGCGATGATTCGGATGTCCGCACCGTCGAATTTGGCCTTCATGAATGGCAACACCAGGCCGCCGAAGTTCGATCCTCCCCCGGTGCATCCAACGATTACATCGGGCCATGCGTCGGCTATCTCCATCTGCCTCTGTGCTTCCTGCCCGATAACCGTCTGGTGCATCAGCACATGGTTCAGCACGGATCCGAGTGAGTACTTCGTACCCGGAGTCGTTGCAGCATCCTCAATTGCTTCAGAGATGGCGATCCCCAGCGAACCTCGGGAATCTGGATCGGCCTCCAGGATTGCCCGACCAGCATTGGTGTCACTACTGGGACTCGCGACACACTCCGCTCCCCACGTTTCCATCATCACCCGCCGATAGGGCTTCTGGTCGTAGCTGATGCGCACCATGTAGACCTTGAGATCGATTCCAAACATCGAACAGGCCATCGCCAGCGAGCTGCCCCACTGACCTGCACCAGTCTCGGTCGAAAGCCTCGTTACGCCCTCTTCCTTGTTGTAATACGCTTGGGGAACTGCCGTGTTGGGCTTATGGCTTCCAGCCGGTGATACGCCCTCGTACTTGTAGAAGATCTTCACATCAGAAGGCAGTTCGAGATGGTGCTCGAGTCGATGCGCTCGATAGAGCGGGGTCGGTCGCCAAAGCCGATAGACATCTCTGACGGCCTCGGGAATCTCGATTTCTCGATCACTGCTGACTTCCTGCTTGATGATCTCCATCGGAAAGAGTGGCGCCAGATCGTCGGGTCCCACCGGCTGTTTCGTTCCCGGATGCAACACAGGGGGCAACGGTGACGGCAGATCTGGCAGAACGTTGTACCAGCTGCGCGGCAGGTCCTGCTCAGTCAGGACAATTTTTGTCTTTTTCACACCCATCACGAGCTCCTCTCATAGTCAATGCACATGACGACCACTAGTCAACATCAGCTGGATTCACCAGGTGCTCTCCCGGGACTCATTCGACCTCACAGATCACCGTCGCGCTTCATCCTCCGGGTAGAGCTGGAGCTCCAGCCCGAATGGTGTCTTCACGTAGTGAAATCCACGCGGACTGAGGCTTCGCACAACAAAACCCGGCATCTCCCTAATGACGCCGACGATCTGATCGAATCCGCTCACCCTCAAAGCCAGGTGCCGGGCCGCAAGGTCGCTATTCCCGGGAACGTCGTTGTTGCGCTGCGGGTCATTCCACTCAAGCAGCTCAACTTCTGCTGCGCCAAAAGAAAGAAACACAAACGCAGCCGCGGCCTCCGGGCTCACCCCGAAGATATCGTTCATGCTCTTGCCATTTGGGTCCGAGATCGAACCTCGCCGCAACTCCTGAGCGCCCAGTATCCGGGTACAAAAATCCACCGCCATCTCAAGATCGCTAACCACGAAGCCACAATGATCGAGCGTTGCCGGCAATTCAGGAACCCTTTCGACGACGACCCTGGCGCTGAATCGGGCCCGGGATCATCGGCACTCACGCAAATTCACTCTCGAGCCTGTCGCCATTGTAGACAATCGAGACTGTTCGATGAGCGTTAGCGTTGCCGAGCGTTGGACTTGCTGTCAATCCAGGCAACCCTGAGACCGTGCATGTCGACCACTGGTTCGGGGACGCTAGACACGTTCGGACGCAGGCAATTGCGACGATGCCGGAATCGTTGAACTGTACATAACGCTATGAATCTGGTGACCTCTTGACACGCGTTGTCAGGGCTGATTTCTTGTGCAAGAATCGCTGCAGATCCCCGCAGGGTCAGTGCAAAACCCTTCGCATGTGCCGAGGCTGGCTGTTCGGCGCTTAGCCCTCCCGTGCGCCTCGACAAACGAGCAACGAGATGCGTTCGGTGGAAGAGTGAGGATAGGGAAGTGGGGCATCAACTGGAACGGGCGAGCGGATTGGCGGATCCGGCGACGATCCCAGGACTCAACGGGCAGGTTGGACAGAAAACGCAAGACGACTTTTTGGGAAGCATGCCGGCGGAGCCACGATTGCAGTTGCGGCCAAACAGGACCTGCTGTTTCGCCCATCCAACTGAAGAAGAGCTCGCCAGGATCTTTACGTTTTACCGGATTCGCTGGGACTATGAACCGACCTCGTTCCATTTGGAGTTCGATGACACTGGTCGGCCCATCGAGCAGGTAACTCCAGACTTCTATCTGCCGGATCATGATCTCTACATTGAGCTAACGACGATGCGGCAAAGTCTGGTGACCCGGAAAAACCGAAAGATTCGACGGCTCAAGGAATTCTTTCCTGCGTTAAACGTCAAACTTCTGTACCGTAAAGATTACGACCGGATCGTGGGATCACTACTTTCGAGTCCGGGGAAGGACGAGCTTCATTCCATCGGCAAACCGCTAATCACAGTGCAGCGAATCCGTCGCCGCCTCTCAGACATGGCTACCGAGATTTTTGCTGAATCGCCGAAGGCCAAGCCGCTGAGTTTCTCAGCGAATGGCAACGTAGGGGCCAACAGTTCAGCCAACGATACCGTTCATCTACTGGGAATTGGATCGGGTTCTTGTCGCATCGTTCAAACCATCGACGATGCGTGCAGGCTGGCGGGCTACGCCGCGACCTGCGATTGGCTCTCACTCACCAGGTACGGGGCAAATCCGGATCAGGAGCGAGTCAGAATCAATCGACGGCCTCGCCAGAGTGTTGCGGGTAAAGATATTGTGCTCGTCGCGGACATCATCAGTACTGGTCTGAGCGTGGCATTTGTCGCAAACTGGCTGGAGCGACAGGGTGCAAGATCAGTGCGAATATGCACACTTCTCGACCGACGAGATGCCCGCATTCTGGATGTACCCATTTACGCATCAGGGTTCGAGGCGCCGAATGAGCTACTTGTCGGCTACGGGATCAGCTATCAGCAACAGTTCAAGGATCTCCCCGACATTGCCGCACTGCGCATTCCGGGCAAGTCGCGGGGCCGTGAACGGGTTGTGGCCTCGATCTAGCAGGCCGATCCGTCCATGAAGCGAGGCAGTTCGCGGCATGCGACCATCAGCGGAGGAGACGAGGACCGCTCCGAGCCGTTCTTCTGGTGGGGTTCCCGCCTCGATAGCCGACCAGTCCCCACCCTGAAGCAACTGATCGAACTTGGCATGATCTCCTCAACCGCTGCAGGGCTGCTGGTGGATCTCATCGACAACGGCACGTCGGTGTTCGTGGTTTCCCAGGCGGCAGGAGCCGGAAAGTCGACGCTGTTGGCGGCATTGCTTGCTGAATGCGAATCGGCAAGAAAAACGCTGTATTTGCGCGGATCCTATGAGACATTCGCCTTTCTGAAGACATCTGACCCGCTCAGATATCGCCTCGCTATCAATGAGCTAAGCCCGCACTTGCCAATCTACTTCTGGGGCAAGCCGGTGGCTCGATTGCTTGCGACGGCGAAAGCTGGATACCAGATCCTCGCAACCGCGCACGCAGCAAGCGTGGCAGGCTTCGTTCAATCACTGATTACCCCGCCGTTGGACATCGACTGGGAGATCGCGTCGCTACCGAAAGCGGTCGCTGTATTGGAACAGTGTCGGCGTCCAGGTAGCGAGCTAAGCTGCGTTCAGGAGGTCACCACCATTTCTCCGGGAAGTGAGCCGGGGCGGTTTCAGCTATCTGTGCTTTATCAGAACGGTGCTGCCAGCAGCTCACCTATCCGAGACCGCGAAACGCGTCCGGATCACTTCCCGGATGGCGATTGACTGGCGTTTTCCTCGACGAGCACGCCAGAGATGTGTAGCATGAAGGCTAGGTCACCTATGAGATTCGGTGGCCCGCTTTCCCGGAATCGTTCATCTTCATCCTGTCACCGTGCGTCAAAACGCACTTGTTTCCACCATCTCTCGGACAAGGAATCAACCATGGCCAGATCAACGCAAAGCACCAAGCAAGCCGCAAAGCCAACCACGCTCGGAGATCTGAAAAGCAGCGACTACTCCACGCGCTCAGTCCGTGAGGAGATGCGAGAAAACCTTATCGCCGCGCTGCGAAAGGGCACTCCACTCTTTCCAGGCGTCGTTGGCTACGATCAGACAGTGATCCCGGCGATCGAAAACGCGATCCTCTCAGGGCAGGATATTATTTTCCTCGGAGAGCGCGGCCAGGCCAAAACCCGCCTCGCTCGAAGCATGACGTCCCTGCTCGATGAATGGATGCCGATCGTAGCCGGATCTGAGATCAACGACGATCCACTGCAACCAGTCTCCCGTTTCGCCCGCGATCTTGTGGCCGAGCATGGTGAAAAAACACCGATAGCCTGGGTACATCGCTCATCTCGATACGGCGAGAAGCTCGCCACACCAGATACCACAATCGCGGATCTGATCGGGGAAGTCGATCCGATCAAAGTCGCAGAAGGACGCTACCTTTCGGACGAGCTGACCATTTCCTACGGTTTGATTCCGCGCACAAACAGAGGCATATTCACCCTCAATGAGCTGCCAGATCTGGCCGAGCGCATTCAGGTTGGCCTGCTGAACATCATGGAAGAACGAGATGTTCAGATTCGCGGTTACAAAATTAGACTGCCGCTGGATGTGATGGTCGTCGCATCGGCAAATCCGGAGGACTACACCAATCGCGGCAGGATCATCACTCCCTTGAAGGACCGCTACGGCTCTCAGATTCGTACCCACTACCCGGAGACTACCGAGCTCGAAATCGCGATCATGGAGCAGGAGCAAACGTCATTCGCTACAGATGGTGTCGACGTCGTCGTCCCCGAGTTCATGAGAGAAATCGTCGCCGAGCTGACACATCAGGCCAGGAACTCCCTCGATGTGTCGCAGCGTTCCGGCGTTTCCGTCCGAATGACCGTTGCCAACTTCGAGAACCTGAAGTCGAATGCGACGCGCCGGGCCATTCGCCTTGGAGAGCGGGTGGCCGCTCCACGGGTCTCCGACCTTGAAGCTCTTCATTCGTCGGCGACCGGCAAGATCGAGCTGGAGACCCTCGGAGAAGTGCGAGAGGAGCAAGTCGTTGACAAACTCATCGCCGCATCAGTGGTGTCGGTATTCAATCGGCATTTCTCGGTCCGGCAGTTCGATCAGCTAGTTCAGGCGTTCGAGAACGGACTCGTCGTCGAAGCTTCCGATCGGATGCCATCGATGGACTATGTGCATCAGCTGAGCCATCTGGAAGGCATGCGGGACGCTGTCGACAAGCTCGATGTCGGGGGCAAACCCGCCGCGGTGGCATCCGCGATCGAGTTCGTCCTGGAAGGACTGCATCTCAACCGCAAACTCAACAAAGGCGGCGGTCATGGACCGGCCCGATACCATCGGTAAACACGACGCACCTCCATGCCCGCAAGCGTCTTCAATGTCAGGATTCCCTCATGTCCAGACCTAATCTGACTCGCTATACCCGCTGGGATGGGACGCAGCTTCTCGACCCACTCTCGGCGGACGATCTCATGCGCGCAATGTCTGACGAGCTCATGCGGGACGGCGACCTGATGAACGCGCTGCGCCGCTTGTTCTGGGAGGGCGTTGAACGTCCCGACGGCGAGCGAATGGCGGGCCTGCGCGAGCTGATGAATCGGCTGCGCCAGGAGCGCCAGTCGCAGCTCAATCGGTACGATCTCGGTTCTGTTCTTGATGACATTCGAGAACGTTTGGAGGATGTGATCGAGACTGAAAGGTCAGGCATCCAGCGCCGACTCGATCAGACGAACGATCCTGCAGGCGAAAAATCTCCGGACGACGCGGCTCAGGAAGATTCAAGCAACGGCAATTCCGGCGGTGCTGAGGCAACCGAAGGCAACGATTTCGACCCTGAGGCGCTCCGCGCGATGCTGGAGCGAATGGCGTCGCGCCGCAAGGAAGAGCTCGACAATCTCCCATCTGATCCTGCAGGTGCGATTCGTGGACTGCAAAACTACGACTTTATGGATCAGGAGGCCCGCCAAAAGTTCCAGGAGCTGGTCGCGTCACTTCAGCAGCAGGTCATGCAGCAGACTTTTCAGGGAATGCAGCAAGCCCTTTCAGAGATGACACCGGAGCAGATCGCTGAGACCCGGCAGATGATGCAGGAACTCAATGAAATGCTCGAGGCAAAGGCCCGAGGTGAGGATCCCCAGTTTGAGCAGTTTATGCACAAGTGGGGCCACATGTTTGGTCCCGACGTCACGTCGCTCGAAGATCTGATCGAGCGGATGCGACAGCAGACTGCCGCGATGCAGCAGTTGATGGACAGCATGGATCCCGGTCAACGAGAGCAGTTGCAGGGAATGATGCAGGCCATCATGCAGGATCCAGGGCTCCAGCAGGAAATGGCTCGCTTGCAGCAAAACCTTGGATCGATCATGCGGCCCGAGGACATGAGGCGACCTCATTCTTTCAGCGGTGACGACCCATTGACGCTTCAGGAAGCAATGCGGATGATGGACCGCCTGCAGGACTACGACAATCTCGAGGAACAGTTAAGAGATGTGCGGGACTGGTCTGATTTCGCGAACCTCGACGGCGACAAGATCGAAGAACTCCTTGGCGAAGAGTATCGCGAGCAAATGGATCAACTCGGGAGACTGGCTCAGATGCTCGAAGACGCTGGCTACGTTCGCCGTACCCGAGGCGGCTTCGAATTGACTCCCCAGGGAGTCCGAAAGATTGGCGAAAAAGCCCTGGCAGACATCTTTTCCCAGCTCAATCGGGATCGCATTGGCCAGCATGAGTTCAATCGCAGCGGTGGGGCAGGGGAGCGAATCGATGTTTCCAAGCCCTACGAGTTTGGCGATCCGTTCCTGCTCGATCTCGAAGCCACCGTCATGAACGCGGTCCAGCGAGAAGGAGCCGGCACTCCACTGAGGCTCGATCCACGAGATTTCGAGGTGTATCGCACCGAATACATCACTCGATCATCGACAGTTCTGATGATCGACATGAGCCGCTCGATGTTCTACTCCGACAGCTTCACCTCCGCCAAGCGCATCGCCCTGGCGCTCGACTCGCTGATTCGCAGCAAATATCCACGCGACTCGCTCGACATCATCGGCTTCTCATACATGGCCGAGGAACTGAAACCGGCTGATTTGCCGACGCTCAGCTGGAACGAGTTCCAGTACGGCACGAACATGCAGCACGGATTTCAGCTTGCCCGTCAGCTGCTCAATCGTCAAAAGGGCACCAATCGTCAGATCATCATGATCACCGACGGTGAACCAACGGCCCACATCGAAAATGGCCACGTCTTTTTTCACTGGCCGCCAATGCCTACCACGTTCCAGCAAACGCT
>JBGTJM010000234.1:0-2327 GCA_041745115.1 Thermomicrobiales bacterium | reverse complement strand
GAGCGTGTTTGGAGATGTGCGCAGCACCCGGGTCAACAACGTTCTGGCGCGAGTTGGAGGATCCGGAGACAGGTTGCTGGTGATGGCCCACGCCGACGAGATCTGCTTCATGGTCAAGAGCGTCAGTGACGATGGGTTTCTTCATATCTGGCCGTACTACGGCGATGCCCGTGGCTACCCCCCGAAGTGGGTGACGCCGCTGAACCAACCGGCACTTGTTCTCACGAATGGCGGAACTGTTGACGGTGTCTTTGCTACGGCGAGTGGGCATGTTGTGGGCGGCCGCGACAAGTCTGATGCCCGATGGGATTGGAACGACTGGTTCGTGGATATCGGTGTGAGCAGTCGCAGCGCTGCGGAGTCGCTCGGTATTCATGCTGGTTGCAGGGTGATCTGGAATCCGAAGACGCGGATGCTTGGAGAGAACCTGATAACTGGCAAGGCGATGGATGATCGGGTAGCACTGGCAATAGCGACGATGGTGGGAGAGCGGCTCGCGGGCCGGGATGATCTTGCGTATGAAGTCTGGCTTGGTTCGACGATCCAGGAGGAAAGCGGTCTGGTCGGCGCCCAGAGCGTGGTCGATGAGATGAAGGTCGATCGGTGTATCAATCTGGACGTCGGACTGGTTGGCGACATACCGGGTCCAGACGCGCGTGATTTTCCAAACAAGATGGGGTTGGGCCCGGCGATCGTGTATCAGGACAGTTCTGCGCACTATTCCTGGAGAATGAGCGAGGAGCTTGTTTCGGTGGCCTCGGCACATGATATCCCGGTGCAGCGCGCGATCTACCAGAACTATGGAAGCGATGCCGCAGCGCTGCTGAAGCGAGGTGTGGAAGTCGCGTTGATGACGTATCCAACCCGGTATACGCACTCGCCCATCGAGACCGTGGACTATCGCGATGTTTCGTCGTGCGTGGACCTGATCGTGGCGTTTGCGACAACCCGGCGGTGATCTCTGATCGGGATCGTAGGGTGTTCCTACTAGGTCGATTGTCAGAAATCGCTTCGACAATCGAACTGACACTCAAGTATCGATTCTGCGAGTATTGACGGTGAAGATGTTTTCGACTGAGCCATTACCGGCAGGCCGGAGGTTTTGATGGCATGAGCAGAAACCGAAGTCGCGCACGGTCAGTCACGACTGTGACGGCAGCTGATATTCCATCTCTGGCCCGCGCAGCGGGCGTTGAAATCCCGGTGGAGCGGCATGAAGCGACAGCCGGGCAGCTGAACGACATGATCGGGTTCCTCGAGCAGATCGATGGCGCAGATCCGTGCGAAGTGCCATTGAGCAGTGTTTTCGATCCCTCTTGGGAGCCGGAGCGATGAGCGCGTTCAGTGGGGATCCGTGCGCTCTCGATATCATCGGAGCTGCCTCGCTGCTTCGATCTCGCAAACTGTCGGCGGTGGAGTTGCTCGATTCGGTGTTGATGCGCCTCGATCAGACTGAGGGGATTCTGCATGCGTATGTGACGCTTCTGCGTGACGAAGCCCGACACGAAGCGACGGCGTGCGACGAAGAGCTTGCAAAAGGCCAGACCCGAGGGCCGCTGCATGGGATACCGATCGGGATCAAGGACATTTACGATGTCCAAGGAGTCCCTACCAGATGTGGATCGAAATCGAGGGAGTCGATTGCGCCAAGTGAGCGCGATTCTGACGTTGTGGCGCAGCTGCGAGCAGCGGGAGCGATTATTCTCGGAAAGACCACCACGCAGGAGTTTGCCGCAGGTGTCGTTAGTGATCCGGCTCGAAATCCATGGGATCCGAGCCGAATACCGGGCGGATCGTCTGGCGGATCTGCAGCGGCTGTTGCAGCTGGGTCTGCGCTGGGAGCAATGGGATCCGATACCGGAGGCAGTATTCGGATACCTGCATCGGTGTGCGGAATCGTTGGACTGAAACCGACGTATGGAACCGTGAGCACGCGAGGGATTTTTCCGCTTTCTTGGTCGCTAGACACTGCAGGTCCGCTGGCAAGAACGGTCGATGACGCAGAGTTGTTGCTCAACGTGATTCGAGGTGGCAACTCGGCTTCCAAGGCGTCTCGGCGGAACTCTCAATTCCGAGTCGGCGTGCCGCGTGGGCATTTTTTCGAGCGTTTGCAACCGAGTGTGTCATCAGCAGTTGAGGTTTCGATCTCGGCTCTCAAAGCTGCGGGGGTTGCTGTGGTCGATACACCGTGGCCCGGAGCGTCGAGGGCGCGGGCTTGCAGCTTCATCATCAATCGGGTCGAAACGGCGGCTGTTCACAAGCAGTTTCTGGCAGAACAAGGACACCTGTACGGTGAACAGTTGCGCAGCCGGATCGAGTCGAGCGCA
>JBGTJM010000233.1:0-3094 GCA_041745115.1 Thermomicrobiales bacterium | reverse complement strand
AGACGCGAACTGACATGGTCACTGATTGCAGGCTATCATAAATAACCCGGATCAACTGACGGAGGATGGTATGTCTCTCGAAGATCAGATTTCGCCTCAATCGCTATTGAAAGAGAGCGAGGAGCGGTATCGCGTCCTTTTCGAGAACGCTTCGGATGTTATCCAGAGTGTGCGTCCCGATGGTACGTTCGAGTTTGTCAACAAAGCATGGCACGACATGCTTGGTTACGACGATAAGGAACTTGAAAACATGATTATCTGGGATGTGATCCACCCGGATTCCCGTCCTGAGTGCGAGGTGCATTTTGCTGCCGCCATGCAGGGACTTCCGGTCGTCGATGTAAGAGCTGATTTCATCGACAAGCAGGGGAACAAGATCCCGGTCGAAGGGAATGCGCACAGCCGGACTGTCGATGGAAAGATCGTGGCGACTCACACGTTTTTTCGGGATATCAGGGAACGCCTGCAGACCGAGGAGCTGGTTGCCCAGAACGCGCGGCTGGAACAGGAGCAACAGGCCCGCTATCTGGAGAAGATGGCTGCCCTGGGAAAGCTGTCAGCAGGGCTGTCGCATGAACTCAACAACCCTGCGGCAGCGGCCCAGAGATCGTCGAAGCGTCTTAGCGAGAGCCTGGCTGCCCGGGACGAGGCTGCGAAAGTCCTTACCAGTCAGGAGATCTCTGCAGAGGGTTGGGCGACACTCGAGTCTCTGGTGAATCGCTGCGTCGTCAACCGATTGTCGCCAGGCGAACTCTCGCCACTGGTTGCCAGCCGGCTCGAGGACGAGCTCATGGACTGGATGCGGGACCATCAAGTCGCTGAGGCCTGGAATTACACGACTGGCTTCGTGCAGGGAGGAGTAACCGCCGAGTCACTCGAAACCCTTGCTGATGCTTTGCCGGCGCCAGCGCTTCCGGCTGCGATTGCGTGGGCTGGTGAGTCACTGGCCATCGAAGAACATGCAAACGTGATCGATCGCAGCATGCAGCGGATCTCGGAACTGGTGGGAGCGGTCAAGCAGTATTCGTTCAGAGACCAGGCGATTGAGCAGGATGTGGACATCCACGACGGACTTGAGAATACGCTGGTCATTCTGGCCTACCAGCTTCGAGGCGTCACGATTCAGCGCGACTACGATCGATCACTGCCGCGGGTAAGAACATATGGAAGTGGTCTCAACCAGGTGTGGACGAACATTCTCGATAACGCGGTGGATGCGACCGATGGGAAGGGCACGATCATCATTCGCACCATGTCGGACGGACCAATGGCGGTCGTTGAGATCACTGATAACGGCCCAGGTATTTCGCCAGAGCAACTTCCGCGAATCTTTGAGCCTTTTTACACGACAAAGCCTCAGGGAGAGGGAACGGGTCTAGGCCTCGACATTTCATGGCGGGTGGTCGTGAACGAGCACGGAGGCACGTTGAGCGCATCATCGGTGCCCGGGGAGACGACCTTTCGGGTGTCCATCCCATTCTGCCCTGACGACCTGCCTGGCGAGGATTGAGGCACTACCGAAAGTTCGATTGCCCGATCGTTCGAACCTGAACGCACAACGGAAGGTCTCAACACAGCCAGATCAATACAAACTGCTCCGATAGGCCTCTTCCAGTTCGCAGTCAATGCTCTGCTGCGTAGCATTGGGCGGATTCACCTGGTCGAGAAGGATCTGGCCCAATGTGGGGAAGTCAGCCTGGTCCTCCCATTCTTCATGGTTCCAGAGTCCGGACCGGCGGAAGGCTTTGGCGCACTGGAAGTAGACCTCTTCCGTCTCAACCGCTATTGCCAACTGGGGCGGTTTACCCTGAGCAGCGAGACTCTCAAGGAGCGATCGGTCATTGACGATCATGGCCTTGCCGTTGACTCGGAGGGACTCCTCGATCTGGGGAATCATGAATAGGAGCCCAACCTGCGGGTTTTCCAGAATATTGGAGAGTGTGTCACCCCTGCGATTTCCTGGTCGGTCCGGGATCACAAGTGTTCGTTCGTCGAGCACTTTGACGAAGCCGGGTCCATCACCGCGTGGTGACACATCGCATTTCCCAGTGCGATTTGAGGTGCTGATGAGGGCAAAAGGTGACCTGCTCAGGAAGAGACGAAAATGCTTGTCGAGTTGCGACTTCTCTTTTTCCAGGGCTCTGGCGCCGGGCAATCCGAGAATCGCACGGAGGGCCTCTTCCGACTGGATGGTGCTGGCAAATGGATATCGCATCGGACGTCCTTTCTACGCTGAGATCAGTTGATCACCCATTTCGGCGGAAGATCAGCACTTCGGGTGAGAATGGCGTATCCGGCTCCATGGGATACATTGGTCTGCGGCAGACGGTATGACCCAGGTATGGCAGGTTGGCGCTTGTCGATCCTCGTGCATCGACCCCGATCAGCTTCTCAGCCCATTCAGCGAAGAATCGATGCTGGCAATGAGGCGACTTCTGGATGATAAGGTCGAAGCGTCGAGGATCCTGGCCGGTGGCGTAGAACAGCGACCGATCGTAGAGGCTCACGGCCCGGCTGGTGGCAATCACACTATGTTTCCCGATCTGCAGAACCGCTGTATTTCCGGCGAACCATTCGGTACCATGTGATTCATTGATGAATCGGCCATCGGACAGGAGTCTTACCCGGGCAGAAACCGGAAGCGGGTCGAATCTGCCGGGATCGACGGTGCCACCAAGTGTTGTTTCGATGGTGGCTCCCACACCGGCCGAGAAGGCCTGATGGACGGCTGGTGCGTCGACAATGGGTACTAGGGCGCTGCCAGGATGAGCTGACTCCAGAATCTCCCGCAAGATGACGTTGCTGTCACCAGATGCTCCTGAGCTGGGGGCATCCGCAGCATCGATGAACACGACGGTGCCGGTGGCATTTCGAGATTGGGCAACTGCGTCGGAGACGGACACCAGTGGTGCCTGCATCGCTGCCCGGTCTGCCCAGAAATTGAGAGCCAGATCAGTTGCCAGCGTTGTCGCGCGTGGTTCGTCACCGTCTAGCACGACGAGGCTGTTCGAGCTGAGGTCTGGGACGTCTGTGAACGGATTGCCCCAGAACATGCCTGCGGAAAGGCCGTCGCTCGATGCCTCAATGTCCTGGC
>JBGTJM010000232.1:0-20390 GCA_041745115.1 Thermomicrobiales bacterium | reverse complement strand
AACTCCCATACATTCGAACCTGCTCCCTCCGATGCGGTCATTCTCAGCTCGGCCCATATTCTGATTGCAAACGGGCTGGAGCTCGAGGTCCCGACCATCGAGCTTGCCGAAGCAAATCTGCCTGAAGGAGCGGAGGTATTCACGCTTGGTGACAAGGTGATCACTCCGGAGCAGTACGCCTACGACTTCTCCTTCCCCGAGGACGAAGGAAAGCCAAACCCGCATTTGTGGACAAACGTGCCATATGCCATGCGCTATGCGGAGCTGATTTCGGAGAAGCTGTCGGAGCTCGATCCAGAAAACGCTGACTACTTCGCGGCGAATCTTGAGCTTTATCTGGAGCGCCTGGAAGAACTCGACACCGCGATCAGCGAGACGGTGATGACCATTCCAGAAGAAAATCGAAAGCTGCTGACCTACCATGATTCGTGGGCATACTTTGCGCCTACGTATGGCATGACAGTGATCGGCGCGATTCAGCCCTCTGATTTCTCGGAACCTTCCCCCAGGGAAGTTGCGGATCTGATCGACCAGATCCGTGATGAGCAAGTTCCTGCGATCTTTGGCTCTGAGGTATTTCCAAGTCCGGTTCTGGAACAGATAGCGAGTGAGGCAGGAGCGGACTACTTCGATGACCTGCGAGATGACGAACCGCCGGGAGAGGTTGGGTCTCCAGAGCATACGTTTGTGGGAATGATGCTGCGCAATCTCGAGATCATGGCGATTGCACTGGGTGGCAACACCGATTCCCTTGCCGCTGTTTCTCCTGAGGACACCTGGATCGCCTGATGCTCTTCCAAGGCGGCGCAAGGCGATGAGATTCGCCGAAAGAAGTTGACGTGTCGAGTCACGCGATCGAGCTCCAACGAATCACCGCAGCCTATGATCGAACGCCGGTACTGAGGGATGTAACGCTCTACGTGCCGCCTGGACAGTTCACAGGTTTGATTGGCCCGAGTGGAGCGGGAAAGACGACGTTGCTCAGAGCGATGCTGGGTCTGGTTCCTCGCGTCGAAGGTGACGTCTTTGTGGGGGGCCGGCGAGTTATTGCGGACAGGTCGCCAGCAGGTGTTGGATATGTTCCGCAGGTTGGCGGTATCGATTGGAGTTTCCCGGTTACTGTCGAGAATGTGGTGATGATGGGGATCTCGAGTCAACGACTCGTGTTGCCGTGGCCATCGCGACAGGAGCGCCGGCAAGTCTATGATGTTCTGGAGCGGCTAGGCTTGAACGGGTTCGAGTCCCGCCACATTCGGGACCTTTCCGGGGGGCAACAGCAGCGGGCGTTTCTGGCGCGTGCACTTGTTGCCGATCCGGACATTCTGATCCTGGACGAGCCAACAGCAAGCGTCGACATCAAGACGCGAGACGATATCTTGCATCTGCTGTCGGAGCTCAATCGCGATGGCACGACAGTCGTGATGACAACCCATGAACTGAACAGTGTGGCAGCGCATTTGCCATGGGTGGTGTGCGTCAACGGCGGGATTATGGCCCAGGGTCCGCCTGAGGCTGTCTTCAATGCGGAGATCATGAGCAAGACGTTCAATGCCGAGATGCGGGTGATCCAGGACGACGAGACGGGGGCATTGCTTGTTGCCGAAGCAGGTGTTCATCGACCGTTCTCGCTCGATCCCGATCACGTCGCCTCCGTTGCCTAGATCCTGATCGCCATGCATGTCATTACCGACCCACTGCAATATGAGTTTTTTCGCAATGGTCTGATGGTGGCAACGCTCGTCGGTGCTCTTTGTGGGCTGATGGGTGTGTACATTGTGCTGCGGCGAATGAGCTATATCGGCCATGGCCTTTCCCATTCGGTATTTGGCGGCGCAGTTGTGGCCTATTTGATGCAGTGGAACTTCTATATCGGCGCCGGACTCTGGGGGTTTCTGTCCGCGTTGATCATCAATTTCGCCTCCCGGCGCAGGAACGTTGGTGCGGATGCGGCAATCGGCATTGTGACCACTGCTTCGTTTGCGCTTGGCGTTGCGCTGATAAGCCGGCAACGGCAGTTCACCAGAAACCTGGATGCTGCACTCTTTGGCAACATCCTGGGAGTAACCCGGCAGGACATGCTGATGATCGCCGCTGTCCTTTGCGTGGTCGTCGGTGGTGTTTTTCTGGCGTATCGTCAGTTGCTTTTCACCACGTTCGATCCTGAGATTGCCCGGGTGTACGGGGTACGCACGAACTGGGTGGATGCAGGATTCGCTCTGGCGCTTGCGGCCACCGTTGTTGTTTCGATGAACATTGTGGGCGTTACGCTGATTGCGGCAGCGATCGTGGTGCCGCCGTCGACCGCCCGTTTGGTAACGAACTCCTTTGGCCAGATGCTGATCATCTCGACACTGCTTGGGGCATTCATCGGCTGTGCAGGGATGTTCGTCAGTTTTGAGTTAGACATCGCTTCGGGAGCCGCTATTGTGCTGCTTGGCACGGCGATCTTTACTGCGGTCTATGTTGTGACTGGCGCGAAGAACTGGTGGGGGCATCGGCGCCAGATTGCGATCCAGACGCGCCCGGCGATCGAGTTCCAGCCTGCAGGATCAGCAGCGAGAACGCACGGACAGACCATTGCCGCGACTGAGGAGCATGGCGCCTGAGCTACGGCACCCAGATTGCATTGGTCCAGGCGCGTCTTCCCCAATCATCAACTATGGTGACTCTGCAGTAACGGCCCGAGAACGGGGCGAGATCGAATACCGCGTTGACGAGTCGATCTCCTCGTTGCGACTGTGACGACGATCCACCGCCGGACAGAAAATAGGCCCTCGCCGGGGACGTTGAGATCCGAAGCTCGGCTCCGCTAACCTCGATGTAATGGATCTTCGGACCCTGAGTGGAATAAGAGTGACCCTGCTTGAGCGCTTTGACGAGTGATTCGGAATCGAGTGACTCGCTGCGGACCATGACCCAGCCTCCGAAATAGTCAGGCCGGGTTTTGAAATGGGCGTCGTCGGTGGCGACGGCGTGCAACTTTCTCCCTTTCATCAGCAGTTGCTCATAGATTGCCCAGCTCTCGCCTCGATCATTGTGATGATGGGCAGTGTGGTTGTAGGTCTCGACGGCATGGGCGGCATCAATTGACAGTGCATCCTGGAGGCTCAGGGAGTACCAGCTGGGATGAGCGATTGCGAGGAACGCACCGGCGTCTGCGGCTCGCCGCGCCAGCGCTGGTCCATCCTCCCCTTCCACCGGTGGGTCGAAATCGAGGGGAAGTCCCACAGCAAGCAAGTGCCAGGACTCTCCGTGCTGCAATGCTGGCGCGTGCAATTCCGCGCCGATAATGGTTGTGAAATACTCAGAGCGGGCTTGGCGAGTGTCCACAATTGGAAAGCCGAAGCGTTCCATGAAGTGATCTGTTACGGCCAGAAAGTCGTAGCCCTGCGATCGATAGGCTTCTATGAGCTGATCGACTGGCAAGGTGCCATCCGATCGGTCTGAATGGGTGTGAATATTTCCTTTCCAGAATCGGCCGGGCTTGTCAAATGGCAGATTGTGCATGGGACTCCTTGGTCTAACTGTTCAACTGTGCTGCAAACGGCACTCTTCATCGTCTGTGCGAGGCAGATCTGAATGGCTCAGGACCAGGATTCTCCTGTCTCGTACCCTGCATCCGGAAATTATCGAGTCCACATTCATAGATTGTGAAAACGCAGTGTTTTTGTGCTGGGTGGCGCTGCGTCTCGATCACGAGCGCGGCGCCACCTTTCGATCACTTATCCAGCGAGGAACTTTGCCATTTCAGAAAGCCTTGCAGCGTATCCCCATTCGTTGTCGTACCACGCGGCGCAGGTCAGGAAACTGTCTCCCATGACCTGAGTGAGCGGCAGGTCGACGATCGAGGAATGAGGATCGCCGACGATGCGGGACGACGCCCATTCTCCATCCAGCACATCCATGATCCCCTTGAGCGGCGTCTTAGACGCAGCTGCGCGAAACGCTGCGTTGACCGATTCGGCGGTCACAGGCTTCTTTGTGACCAGGTTCAACTCTGCGATGCTGCCGGTGCGAGTGGGTACTCGATAGGCCTTCCCAGTGATCTTCAGGTCTGGCCAGATGAATTGGAGGGCCCTGGCTGCACCGGAGGAGGATGGGATGATGTTTTCGGTGGCGGCCCAGGAATCGCGACGATCCTTCATTGGCTGGTCGGTCAGTGACTGAGTGTTGGTGTAGGCGTGAATTGTGGTGAACAAGCCATGTTCAATGCCAAACGACTCCATCACGACCTTGACCACGGGGCCCAGTGCGTTGGTGGTACAGCTGGCCATCGAAACGATCTGGTGATTTTCTGGATCGAATGCATCGAGATTGATCCCAGGTAGCAGGAAGACATCGGCGTCGTCGCGGGATTTGCTGGGAGCACTGACGAGGACTCGTTTCGCGCCGCGATCGAGATGCTTCTGGGCGCCGGCCCTGGTGGTGGCCATCCCGGTGCAATCGACAACGAGATCGACACCGAGACTGGCCCAGTCGGGAAGCTCGGCGGCGCTGTCGATGTAGGCGATCGATCGCCCTCCGATCGAAAACTCACTGCCAGTCGCAGACACATCTTCGTGCCACAAGCCGTAATTGCTATCAACTTTGAAGAGTGCCGCGAGTGTATCGACTTCCTTGATGTCCGAGACAGATACAGGAGTGAAAAGTCCGTCCTGAAGTGCGACACGAAGGGCCGAGCGGCCTATTCTTCCGAAGCCGTGAATCGCGATATTTGCCATAATCTGATTTCCTCCATTTGGCAGCGCCCTGTTTCAGGTGACCGCTTCGATGTTGTCCATTCCACCGTATATCGTCCACCACGATGTGGCGCCTTTGGCGACCGCGGTGTTGACCGCATTGATGTTTCGCACGCCGTCGTTTTCCAGCCAGCTGGAAAGCGCCTCGACACCTTGCTGGGCATAGACAGGAATACCCTCCTGCCAGGTGGCTCGGCCGCAAAGCACTCCAGAATAGCTAGCGCCTGATTCAGCAGCAAGCTCTAGCGTTTCGACGAATTCGTCGTTTCCGACGCCAGCGCTCAGGTAAATAAAGGGCTTGGACGCGGCGGCGGACGCCTCCTGAAAGAGCCGGATGGCGTCCTCGCGGGAGTAGGCCGCGTCGCCTTTATATGACTTCGTGCCACTGACATGCTTCATATCGACGGGGACTTCGACTTTGAGGACGTCAACGTTGTAGCGAGGACGTGAAAACTCTGCCATCCCTCGCGCCACGGCATCGGGCTTTCGTTTCGCCCAGTCGAGACCGGATACGTCGTCAGAGTAGGTGACAGGCTCGAGGAAGAACGCGATGTCGTTGGCGACGCATTCAGATCCCACGCGTTCGATGAAGGCATGCTTGATGGTGTTGACGGATTCGTCGTCATGCGGATCGTAGTACAGCAGGATCTTTACGGCGTCTGCTCCGCTTTCGAGCAGCCGGGTGACACTCCACTCGTCGAGCAGGTCGGGCAGGCGACCTTTGACGGTGGCGTCGTATCCCGTTTTCTCATACGCCAGCAATACGCCCGTTCCGTCGGCGCGACTCTGCATAGCATCGAGTCCAAACTCGGGATCGATGAGTATTGCTGTGGCGTGGGGGGTGAGAATTCTGGTCACTGCTGCTTTGAAGGCCGAGAGGTCAGCAGCACTTGCAGTGCCGGTATCGCCGCGAGCCTTGGCGATGGCCTTCTGCAGCGATCCACGCTGATCCATTGCAGCAGCAGCGATGACCCCGTTGCCATCGGCGCAAGCTTGAATGCCTTTTAGTTTTCCGGGCGTGATGGTCGTCTTTGCCATCGCGTGTCCTCCTTGGCAAGTCGTGGCAATCCCGAGCTCGGGATCGAACTCATGCTGATATTGTCTCATTGATTTGCAAGCTGCCTAACACCTGGCTCCGTTGATGCTGAGGTTGCTGCGCATCTGGCGAGCGGATGCTATGGTGCATTTGAGGTTTTCTCGGTGATGTGGATGCAGATGGAGGTAACGCCATGCGGGTGGCCGTAACGGGGGCTGCTGGAGTTATTGGGCGGGCGGTGCTGGAGCACCTGTCGGAGAGGTACGAGCTGGTTTCGATCACCCATCGACGCGAGGATTTTCCGAGTATCGTGCTGGACATCGCTGATGCCGATGCGGTCGAAGCGGCGTTCGCCGGCGTCGAGGCTGTGGTGCACCTGGCGGCGTCACCGGCCGTCGACACCCCCTGGGATGGCATTTTGCACAACAACCTGATCGGCACATACGCCGTCTACGAAGCGGCCCGCAGAGCCGGGGTCCGAGCGGTGGTCTTTGCGTCTTCGAATCATGCGATTGGGGGATACGAGATCGACGGCGCTCCAGAGATATACGAGATCGGCGACACGCGTGTCTACGATCACCTCGCGGAGCTGCGACCTGACTCGCTCTACGGTGTTTCGAAAGTGTTTGGTGAAGCGCTGGGTCGGTACTATCACGATGCGTTTGGCATCCGTGTTTATAACTTGCGGATTGGAACGGTACGAGCTGATGATGACCCGCGGAGCCTGTCGGTGGCGGAGTCGTCGTTCTGGCTCGATCTGACACTGGAGCAGAAGTTCGATCGATTGCGAGCCACGTGGCTAAGTCGGCGGGACTGCGCCGAATTGATCGCTTGCTGCCTCCAGGCCGAGGATGTCTCCTGGGCGACTGTATACGGTATCTCGGACAACCCCCGGCAGTTCTGGGATCTGAGTGCGGCCCGGACCTTACTCGGATTCGATCCTCAGGACGGCGCGCCAAAGGAGTAGCGATCAGGCATCTTTGGTGAGTCGAACAGCCCTTGCCACCTCCTCGATCGCGTCGATCGTGATTGGGTCGAGGACGATCTGAAGGTGCTCCGCTCCGTTTTCGGAGAACAGAAGCAACTGCTCGGCAATATTAGCTGGTGTACCCGCGATTCGGTGGTGGTGCGAAGAGTCAGCGTAGAGCGAGGGCCGACCTGTCGAGCCAGTGACCGATACGAGCACTGCTGCGGTTCGCTCAACCTCACCGGGCTCGCGATCAAGCTCCTCGCAGATGCTGGTGATCCGGGCGTTGATTTCGCCGAACCTGGCCGGATCGTTACCAAAATCGGCATACCAGACGTTCCAGGAGTCAACATGTGGCAGTGTCGCCCGCAGCATTCGGTCGCCAATCGACCCAATCATCAGAGGAGGACCACCCGGGCGATGCTGTTTCGGCAAGAGGACGCATTCTTCCACTTGGTACCAGTCTCCGGCGAAATCGATCGCGCCAGTCCGCAAAAGTGTTCTGATGATCGTGAATGCTTCTTCGAATCGAGCTACGCGATGGTCGAATGGAAATCCGAAGGCTCGGTACTCCGATTCGTTCCATCCTGCGCCGAGCCCAAGAATGAATCGGCCATTGCTCACTTCATCGATCGTCGCTGCTTTTTTGGCGATCATGGCTGGTGCATGAAAGGACGTGCTGGCGACCAGCGGGCCGAGCTGAATGCTCGTCGTGGCTGCAGCCAGTGAGGCCAGGAGCGACCACGCTTCCCAAGGGGCTCTCGGTGGCTTGCCCTGTACGCGGTAGAGGAGGTGGTCTCCCACCCAGAGGCTGTCGAATCCACGTTCTTCGGCGAGCAGGGCCATTGCACGGAGCTCCGGCCAACGGACCTCTCGCTCGACTTCGGGCAATTGCAGGCCAATTTTCAACTTGTTCATTGTTCGACCTCGAATTTCCGTAAACTTCGGGATAAACGCGTTCTTCAAATCATGCAACACGCAGGAAGATCATGAGTGAACGGTAGTGACTGACGAGACATTACTCGCACAACTTTTCAAGGCGGGAAGGCGAGTCGAGCTTCCGTTGTCCCCGAACGTGCTCGTGGGACGAGCAACTGAAATCGCTCAGATCACCGCGCTGATTCTGAACGATGGTGCACGGATCGTCACGATCACTGGGTCTGGTGGAGTAGGGAAGACACGACTAGCGATTGAGGTTGCGCGGGGTCTTCAGTCGGATTTTGTTGGTGGCGCAGGCTTCGTTGACCTGGCTCCCGTCAGCGATCCATATCGAATCCTTGCAGCGGTGGCAGGTTCGCTCGGAATCGAGCCGCTGGATGGCATTGCGCTAAAGGAACAACTGCTCACGGTATTGGGCAGAGAACCGGCTGTCCTGGTTCTGGACAATGTTGAGCACCTCCTGCCTGGAGCAAGAGCCATCTCGGAACTCGCTGACTCATGCCCGGAGCTTCGGATTATTCTGACAAGCCGAGAGCCGCTGAGGATACGAGGCGAACGCGAGTTCCTTGTGAATCCGCTCTCTTTGCCGAGACGTGGAGAGGCGGATCTTGAGACGCTCCTGGCCTCTGACGCTGTGAAGCTCTTCGTCGATCGAGCAACGGCGATCCGGCCAGGTGTTGTGTTCGATGATTCCGCGGTAGGGGCTATTGGCGAGATCTGTGTACGACTCGATGGTTTACCGCTGGCGATCGAAATCGCTGCGTCCCGGACATCAGTCCTTCCGGCAGAAGCCATTGCCTCGCGGCTTGGCAGCCGATTTAGCTTGCTCAGCAGTACTCAGCGGGATGCGCCGGGACGGCAGCGAACACTCTTCGACACGATCGGCTGGAGCTATGAGCTTCTCGATGACGACGAGCAGATGGTGTTCAGACATCTTGGAGTATTTCACGCTGGCGCCTCGGCGCTGGCAGTTGAAGCGATCGAGCGGGAGCGCCTACGCGGTCTGGAAGTTCTCGGCATATTGGCGTCACTCGAAAGTAAGCACCTTGTCTACCAGCGAGTGGGATCTGACGAACATCCACGATTTCTGATGTTGGAGAGTATTCGGGAGTTTGCCTGGCATCAGCTCGGGGCCAATGACGAACTCGACGCATTACAGCAGCTCCACAGCGATTGGTTTCATGCATTGGCCAGCGATGTTTTCGATGCGATTTATCTCAATCCCGTGAAGATTTCCTGGCTCGACCGTGCCGAAGATGAAATCGAAAACTTGCGCGCGGCACTCGGCTGGCTGGCGGAAAAGCCAGATCCGAGACCCTGGATCGAGATGGTTGTCTGGCTGGCTCCGTTCTGGTTCTTCCGAAGTCACAGACTGGAAGGCGAACAATGGATTCGAGATGCTCTGGCTCGAGCCCAAGCGGAGATTTATGACCCGGAGTTGCTTGGGTGGGTCCACCACGCACTTGGACTAGTCCTGGAACGCAAGCCGGGTGCCGTGAAGCATCTGGAGCGAAGCATTGAGATTTGGGAGCCAGCGGGATTATCAGTAGAAGTAGCGACTTCCAGAATCTCGCTGTCCATCGAGAAGACCGCGCTCGGGGAGTTCGAGGCCGCTCGTGAACTTGGCCATCTTGCGATACCCGAGTTCGAGCGAGCGCGGAAACTCGAGTTCCTCGCGGATCAGCATGAGATCATCGGGCGGGCCGAGATGGGATTGGGGAATCTCGGCATGGCGCGACATCACGCCATGATTTCGCTGGCGATCAATGTTCAGACTGATGACGACTGGAGCCTTGCGGGTTCACTCACAGCGCACGCGTTTATTGCCATCTGCGAGAAGGACTGGGTCCTGGCCGCTGAGCATCTGGACTCCGCGCGAGAACACCTCCAGCGGGTGAAGAGTCTTGAGCGGCTGATCGGCTGGACACGAGGGGCTGCTGTGGTTCACGCTGGAATGGGAAGCGCCAGTCAATCAGCCTTCCTGTTCGGCGCCGCAGAACAGATGTCGCGAACTACTGGATTCCGAATGGGGCGCCCTGAGGACGATATTGCCGAAGCATATCTGGACGTTGTCCAGCAGGCTCTTGGTGAAGCACGTTTTCTGGGGGACTTCCATGCAGGAGCTGCCGCCCGATTCGATGACGTCCTGGATGGCGCGGTTTCGCTGGATCGAGCAGCTTCTGCTGATGAGGTTTTGCCAGAGTTGAGGCCTTCAGGCTTGAAGTTGACCCCTCGCGAGATCGAGGTTTTGGGGCTCATGGTCTCTGGCTGTAGCGATCAGGAGATCGCCGATGAGTTGTTCGTCACTCGAGCGACTGCACGGCGGCACATCGCCAATCTCTATCGAAAATTGAATGTCAGTAACCGATCGGCTGCGGTGGTGTATGCACTATCTCACAAGCTGGTCGATGAACGAGTTTTGTCGCCAGAAAAGATCTGAACACATCGGATGCCTCGATGGTCAGTGTTCCCGCATAGTGAACCAACGAAACTGAACACTGCCTGCATGCGTTTACTCCCTGCCAACGACTAAGATTGTTGGGTTACGTGCGTCTTTTTTCTGTTTTTATCTGACCGGAAATCATGGCACTCGATGGCTCACACAAACGGATATCAAACGTCGCTCTCCGATAGCGCTGGACGCCTGCCTCCACATCATTCTGAATTGGTCGGCCGGGACCAGGAGATCGATTCGATTCTCTCGTTGTTTCGAGATCAGGGAGCCCGACTCATTTCGTTAACGGGGCCGGGTGGAGTAGGTAAGACACGTCTTGCGATTGCTGCCGCCGATCGGTCTGCGGGCTTGTTTCCTGGCGGAATATGGTTTGTTTCTCTGGCGACTCTGGATTCGGCGTCGCTGGTTCTACCCGAGATTGCAAGCTCGCTCGGGATCCGCGATGTGGAGCGCGAGAACACTGTCGATCGCATCGCAGATCGAGTCGGCACGTTGCCTTCGTTGTTGATCCTGGACAACATGGAACATGTGATTTCGATAGCCCCGGAGATCGCCAAACTACTGCAATATGCTCCGACTCTGCGCGTTATTTCGACGACGCGGGAGCCGCTGATGGTGCGAGGAGAAATCGCTTACCCGGTGCATCCGTTGAAGATCGAAGCGGACTTGTCCGGAGATATGTCGGCGGCCGAACAGCTCTTTGTTAGTCGAGCTATTGAGTCGAGCTATGGTTTTGAGGTGACTCCAGAGTCTCGGGAGGTTATTAGGGAGATTTGCCAGCGGCTTGGGGGTATTCCGCTTGCGATCGAGCTGGCAGCCACCTGGGTAAAGGTCCTACCTCCTCAGCGATTGCTGGACAATCTCGATCGTCAGCTCGATGTACTCGTGCGAGGCGCCAGAGACCTGCCTGAAAGACAACGAACGATGCGCTCCGCGATTGCCTGGAGTTACCAGCTGCTGAGTGAGGAGCACCAGGCACTGTTTCGGGCGTTGAGTGTATTCGGTGGAGAATTCACGCTGACGGATGCCGAGGCGATTGCGCGGAGCGATCAATCTGCGGGCGGAAGCGAGACACGTGAGGATCCATGGCGATCTTTGCAGACGCTTGAGGGCCTGTCTTCGCTTGTTTCCAAGAGCCTCGTTGTGGCAAAAACAGATGTCGTCGATCCAACGGAACCTCAATATGAGCTACTGGAAACCATTCGAGCCTATGGCCTTGAAATGCTGCGTGAAGCTGGCGAAGAAGATGCCGTAAGGAAACGATTTACCGAGTGGTTTTCTGCGCTTGGAGAAGAGTGGGGATCGCAACTGATCAGTCAGGCGCGCCGTACACGACTTGCTCAGTTCGATATGGAGTATCCGAACTTTCGGGCTGCTCTGACGTGGGCGGTCGAGTCTGGCGACAACGTGAGTGGAATGCGCCTGCTGACTGGACTCTGGCGGTATTGGGACTGGAGGGGCCAGCTCACGGAAGGAACACTGTGGTGCGATAGAGTGCTGGAACTGGAGGGAGACGCACCTCCTGACCTGAGGGTGCGAGCGCTATACGCTGCGGCGACGATTCCATTTACTCGCGGGGATTACGATCAGGCCAGAATTCGGGCGCTCGAATGTCTCCGCGTTGCTGAAGAAGCCGAGGACCCCGTTGGCATTGGCTTTGGAGCGAACGCACTCGGTAACGTCTATTACGACACCGGCGAGTTCGAACTGGCCGCCGAAGCATATGCGCGTGGAGCTGAAAAGCGGCGTAGCCATGGCAGCCGCTCGGACATCATGGTTTCGATCGTGAACCTGGCATTTGTCTATGTGCAGATTGGACGTTTTGACGAAGCGCGAGAGCTTTTTGATGAATGTCTGAATAGTCTGCGAGACGATGGGGACTCGAATGGCGTGGCCTGGGCTCTGAACGGAATGGGCTTGTTGGCCTTTCGGCAGGGAGATTTCGACGAGGCGGAGCGGCACTATTGCGAGACTATTGAGCTGCAGCGAGAGGAGGATACCGGTCAGCTGGCGAATGCCCTCGCGGGGCTTGGGGCGGTCCGGCGGGAACAGGGTGACCTGGGCGGGGCGCTCGATTTGGTAAAGGAATCGCTGAAGATTCGGCTGGCCCGCGAGGAAAAAGGGGGTATCCCGGAATCACTGGCAGGCCTTGCGTATCTGGCTGATCGATCGGGACAACCGGAACTGGCCGTTGTCCTGCTTGGAGCAGTGCAGACATTGCGCGATCGAATTCGTTTCGGATTTCCTGCGGCAGACGAGGATCGAGAGACCACCATCGTGGAAACTGCGAAACGAACGCTCGGTGAATCGCAGTTTACCTTGAACTGGACCAGAGGGATGCGAATGCAGCCAGCTGAAGTTTCTCAGCTGGCAATGTCGATGCAGATCGTTGCCCGTCCAGCGCCGAAGCCGAAATCTGCTGATGTAGGGCGCGAAATGCACGGACTGACCACCCGAGAGCTCGAAGTGTTGAAATTGATTGTCGAAGGCAAGACCGACCGACAGATCGCGGACGAGTTGTTTATCAGTAGTGGCACTGCCAGCAGGCATGTTGCCAATATCCTGCACAAGCTCGATGTTCGTTCGAGATCATCTGCAGCGGCCTGGGCTATCCGCAACGATGTGACCTGAGCCAATCTTCCAACACTACGCATAGTCCATAGATGTATGTAGAGGCCGTGTAGATACTGCACGGCCTTCTGGTTTGCTCATTTCTGAAGATGCGGGCCGGTCACTGTGGGTTGACGATGGACCCGGACCTGGATGTCCCAGGGCTGGTTTCAAGGTTCGGAGGAGAACGGAGCGAACGATGGGGTGTTCAAAAGAAACGAGGGAGAGGGAGCGAGGTAGGTATGGATGGGCAAGTCAGGTCGGTAATGACCGTCCAGCATCGCGGCTAAGTGGGTTGAAGCGAATCCGAAAAGAACAAGGAACGCAGACTGGAATCATTCGTGGCTGATGACGATTCTGAGAAAGAGATCGAATCGAATTACGAACGTGAGAAAGCAAGTTTGTATCACCTAAGAGGAGTATCTACATGACTAATCCAAGAACGTCCGCTCGTAGCAGTACGGTCATCCGCTGGGTCGCTTTGGCGGCGATCATCTTCGCTGTCGTGGCGACTTTGGCGCCAGCGGCGAGTCAGGAAGCGGAAGCAACAACTTGTCCACCGGGCTACGTGCCGGGGCCGGACAAGGACATTGTCAATAGTGATGGAAGTATCAGCCGTACACCAGGTGACTGCGTTCAGGCGGGCTCGGTGAATGTGCAAGGCGGGCTGCTTGGAAACGTTGATGCACAAGATCAGAACGACGTTGCTACACCAGAAGTCGAAGGCATACAACGCTCGAATTCGGATGCTGTCGAGGTCGAGATCACAGAGTCTCCTGACCCGGGATATCTGACTTTTCACACGTACGACTGTCAAGGAGCCTATGCCTGGACATCGATGTCAATCGACCAACTTCACACCGTGTGTCCAACTCAGCCAGGTGTGAAGTTCGACGTGTCCAATGTGGACTCCGATGGAATCACGACCTATCAGAAGCTCGGCGTGACAGACGTCGATGGCCTGGCATTTTTCCAGGTTGGACTGCCCGGAACTGTGTATGCCAGCGAGTATCTGCCAACTGGCTACGGGGATCCGATTGTCTTTTGCGGTGTTGTTTCCGGACCTGGATCTGGCCTGGGCCAACTCACGATGGTGACCGCGGCTGGGGGATCGGCTGCGTTGCCGATTGAGGCCGGTCAGCAACTGTACTGTGATTGGTTCAACATCCTGCCAGTGACCGTGGAGGTCCCAACTATTCAGTACCGGGGAGGCGGGCTGCTAACCATACGTAAATATGTCTGTCCGGAATACATTGATGCCTACGAGACCGATGACTTCAACCTCTTTGTGCAATGTATCGTTCCGCTCAAGGGTGTCTCCTTCGAAGTCACTGACGGAATCAAGATCGTCCGAAGTGGCGCTACCAATGACTTGGGATTTGTTGATCTAGGTGGAGTTCCCGCAAAGGAACTGACAATTACCGAGCAGATTCCGCAAGGCTACGGCGAACCAGTGGTTGTTTGCGCATCCTCTGAGACTGCCAACTTGCCGAGCGCTGTGACGACAGTCCCGGTGGTTGGAGGAGCCAGTGTCCAGTTCACATTCAATCCGGACCAGCGTGTTGAGTGCACTTGGTTTAACGTGCCAGTGGCTGGAACTGCCGGGGAGGAGGCGCATACCGGAGAAGTCGAAGTCCACAAGCTGATTTGTCCTCCATTGACTTCTCCGCAGAACGGGGTGCAGAGCGTCGCCAAGGGCGACCGACCGGCGCCTTGCACAGAACTTGAACTCGTTCCGGGCGAGGGGTTCGGATTCACACTAACTGTGGATGCTATCGACTATGGCACCAAGAATACGGACGACGCAGGATGGGTGCGGTGGGAAAGCCTTCCCGGCGGGACGCTCTCGCTGACCGAAGAACCCGCTCCGGGATACGCACCTCCGTTCTTTCAGTGTTTTTCCGGAGATTCGATCGACACAGCTACTACTCCTGCAGTTGTCACGCTCAAAGGGCGCATGATTGTGGTTGGCCTTGAGGCCGGCGCTGCACTCAAGTGCTATGTCATCAACGTTCCCGGGCCTGAGGGATACGGCACCGTCGAAATCTACAAGTGGGAGTGCGACGAGGATCCTGGCATCAGTACCAACATGCCGATGCATCTTGAGGCAGCTGGATGCGAACTCGTCGAGGGGGTGCCGTTCTCACTCAGTTACGGAATCGACACGATTCTTGCCAAGAACTCTGGCGACGATGGCGCGGGGCATATCTACTGGACGGGTCTGCCAGCTGGAAGTATTTCCGTCACGGAAACCATTCCATCCGGCTATGGAGAGCCTTCGATCTATTGCTCGAGCGAACTGCCACGAACGAAATCCGGTCAGGGATCAAATGCTATCGAAATTGTCGGTGCGACGGTCACCACTGAGCTTGTCGAAGGACAGTGGATGATCTGTCACTGGGTGAACCTGCCCCATGACGACAGCTCGATCACGATCTACAAATACACCTGTGTTGAAGGCTTCGACATTCATGCAGATGGTGCAGATCCGGCGCTTGATTGCCAGGAGTATGCCAACGGTGTGTATTTTGATCTGACCGATTCCTATGGAACCGTGACAACAAAGATCACCGGCGCCTTGCAGCTTGGACACGCCTACTGGGGTGAACTTGCTCCCGGAGACTATGTGGTAGCTGAACAGGTTCCAGCAGGAACCGGGCTGGTGTTTGTTCTCGAATGCACTGGAGGTGACGAATGGATCCAGAATACGCCACTTTCAGTTGGGAGCGATCTTTCGATTCACCTTGACGAGGGTCAGAACATCGTTTGCCACTGGTTCAACGTGCCAGTGCCGGAATGGGGATCCGTGACCGTCATCAAGTATGCATGCGACAGCCTGCATTTCATTGCGCCGCACTACTGCGAAATCTATGAGGAGGGCGCGCAGTTCGAGCTTCTCCAATGGAGCGGTGGCAGCAGCACTGTAGCTGAAAGCGGAACCACGAGCAGTGCCGGTACCCTGACATGGAACGCATTGGACGCAGGTTTTTACGAGCTCGAGGAGATCGGGCGAACATGGTGCTACGCAGAGACAGACAGACCTGCCGCCGATGGGACGCTGCTTGTCGAGAAGGGTGAATCGACGACCGTCTGGGTTTACAACTGCGACGTGACGGCAACCACTAAATCCCCCGTCACGTATCCGAACACCGGCGCTGGTGGCGCTTCTGTCGCACAATCGTCGCCGGCGCCCGTAGAGGACGTTGGTAGTTACAAGGCGCTGCCTCAGAATCGGATGATCGGCGTCAATGACAGCAGAATTGCCGCGTCGATGCAGATGCCGGACAGACCGGTCGAGATAGCGATCGAAGCGATAGAGGTTCGCGCAGAGATCGAAGTGCTGGAGGTGGTCGACGGTCGTTTTGAGGACCCCACGACCTCTGACGTTGTGGCCTGGTACAAGGACACGGGCCGACCGGGAATGCCAGGAACCATGGTAATGGCTGGGCACCTCAACTACTGGGGAGATCCTGAAGGCGTGTTCTTCGCCTTGAACGAGGTGGCTGTGGGTGAAGAGATTGTGATTACCACGGCGAGTGGGATGCGGTTTCGGTACATCGTTGTGAACACTGCTCTGCTGGTCGCAACCGAAACGACCCTGGCGGAAGTAACAGACTCAGATGAGGAAGCCCTTTTGACGCTGATTACGTGCGGCGGCACCTGGGATCCGGAAACCCAAACGTATCTCGACCGGACTGTTGTGCAGGCGAGGCTCATTTCCTGAGTGATTTGATCGAAGCTTAGGGCAGGCTGGGCTCGTGCCCAGCCTGCCGAGCTTCCTCAACCTGATGCGACTGTAGACTTGCTGGCGATGGAGACTGAATGCGCTTGATATCGGTCGGCAGATGAAGCTTTGCAAGTGGGCACATACACGAGTTTTCTTGGCACTACTGGTGCTGATCCTGTTGGGATCAGCCTCTGCTGCTGCTCTGCAGGCGACGCCGATCCCGGCAGACCGAGATTGGCCACTTGTCAGCGGTGCGACAAGCGACACTCGATTCGAGAACCTCGGCGAACTAGCGCGGTACCTGATCGAAGTCCGTTTTGATACCGACCGTCAATGGCTGGACGGGTCGGTACGGATTGATTTCACGAACTTCACTGGTGTGCCGCTGGCCGCGATACCCATTCGCTTGTACCCGAATGCCCCGTACTACGGAGAGGGAAGCACCACTATTCGAAGCGTGACGGTGGATGGCGTCGTCGTTGAAGGGGAGTTGAGTGTTCAGGACACAGTTCTGACGGTTGGGCTGGGCAGGCTTCTTCCGGATGGAGCCACAACGACAATCGTTGTCGACTTTCTGACGGTTGTGCCAGTGAGTTCAGCCGGTAGCTTTGGCATTTTCAACCACGATCCGGAGCGGTCGACATGGATTCTCGCCGACTGGTACCCCATCGTTGCCGGATGGGATGCTGGGAGCGGGTTTCAGCTTAAACCGCCGACGCTCTGGGGAGACCCGACCTTTTCCCAGGCCGCGGTGTATCAAGCCCGAATCGACGTCCCTGAAGGATACGATCTGGTCAGCACTGGACGGACGGTTGACCGCGAAGTGATTCTGGCAAGGACGATCCATGTGATCGAAACAGGGCCAGTTCGCGAGTTTGCCATGGTGATCGATGATGGATTTCGAACGTTCGAACGGTACGCCGGCGAGACGCTTGTTCGGTTGTGGCTCGATGGGGCTTCGGCTGATCGTCTGGCCTGGGATTTTCTGGACATAGCAGTGCGGTCGCTGGAAGTCTACGGTCAGCGATATGGCGAGTATCCCTACGATGAGCTGGACATCGTGCAAACGGAGCTGGCAGGGGCATTGGGAGTCTCATGGAGCGGAATTGTGTTCATGGATGCGCAGCGTCTGGATGCGGCTCTGGACAGTGGCCCAGAGCTCGATGACGGGGTAGTGTTCACAATGATCCACGAGATTGGTCATCAGTGGTGGGGCGGGATCGTGGGCGTGAACTCGAACGACTATGCGTTCATGAATGAAAGTGTGACGAATTATCTGACAGTCGTCGTGTATGACGATCTCTTTGGAGAAGAAGCAGCTGTCGTAGCGCTGCGACGCTGGGTCGCACAACCCTATCTTGCGATGCTGGAGAGCTCAGGTGATGGAGTTGTGTCGACGTCGATTGACGATGTGAGTGACGCGGTGACCTTTGGAAGGCTGATATACGGCAAAGGGGCGCTGGGGATGCTCGCTATTCGCCTGGCGATCGGAGACGATGCATTCTTTGCGGCATTACGATCGTATGCGGATGAGCATGCATTCGGCATCGCGACACCAGGTGATTTGTTGCACGCGTTTGAATCTGCGTCTGGGCTCGATCTCGCGCTTCTCTGGCGGATGTGGTTCGAGGAGGCGAGGACCACACCGCTCGACGTCGAGCAACTGATGGACGCTGCCGCGTGATCACCGGCAGGATCAAATCAACCGTGGCGGGACTCAATCGTTGAACGATCTCCAATCGACCAGTAGCAGGTGATGAAACGGGATTCTTCACGGTCCGCAGCTGAGGAAGTTACTCTTCCTGGAAAACTCCAGCGTACGTTCAAGCGTATGTCTTGTTTATGACGTCATGGCGGCGTGTTCGCCAGGCTCTAACGCGTTTGAGTGAATCATGATTCAAGGATAACTATGCCCCGATATTCAAGGCGCACCCTGCTCTCGACTCTGGCCATTGCGCCACTTTCAGTCTCAGTTCCCAGTTCAGTTGCACAAGGTCTCTCTGATACAACTCCTACAACTCCGTCGTTGCCGACCGGTGCATGGGAGTTCGCAGATCCCAGCGAAGAGAATGTGGCGAGCGATTTGCTCGACGCAGCACGGCAGCGTATCGCAATTGATACCCCATTGCTTGCCGGGATGGTGGTTGTCAGAAACGGGCGAATCGTAATGGAGCACTACCAGAATGGAATGGGAGAGGACGATCCTTTTCATGTCTGGTCAGTCTCGAAAAGCATCACAAACATTGCGGTGGGATTAGCGCTCGAAGAAGGAGTGTTCCGGGGTCTCGATCAAACGCTTGGTGAGCTAATCGGAGATCGCATTCCAGCCGAGGCTGATCCAAGGGTGGCGTCGATATCGATCGAGCACCTGTTGACGATGACCGCTGGATGGTCGTGGGATAGCAGGATCAATTTCTCTCGAACCGCAGAAACCGATAATCTCGACCTGATGATGAGCAGACCGATGCAGTGTTCTCCGGGAGCGTGTTTTGAGTACGACTCTGGATGCTCGAATCTCCTTGCCTATGCCGTTCAGCAACAAAGTGGGATGCTGATGGCCGACTTCCTGGATTCGAGGTTGTTCCAGCCACTTGGAATGGTCCGGCCGGAGTGGATCGAGACGGTGAGCGGGGCCAATCGAGGAGGAGGCGGAGCATTTCTGACGCTTCGCGATATGGCCAGAATCGGTCAGCTCTATCTGAAAAATGGCCGATGGGGAGACCAACGCCTTGTCGATCTCCGCTGGGTTCACCGATCGACCAGGCAGCAGGCATCGGGGATTGGGGCCCTCTCCGGGGTGAACATTGGTACTGGTCCCTACGGGTACCACTGGTGGGTGGCTACGCCTGGAGGAAGAATCGGGTTTGCGGCGTTGGGGTACGGCGGACAGGTCATCGTCGTTGTGCCATCGCTCGAACTGGTCGTAACCGCCGGATTCGCCGGTGCCGATTCAGAACGCCCCGATCTTCAGCAGCGACCGCTGCCGATCATCGAGAATTTCATTGTTCCAGCCGCTCAATAGCACCGGCCATTGCAGAGGCCTACTCGATTTTGGAAGCAATTAGTCCGGAGGGAGGAAGAGCATGGTTCAGCGATCATGGTGGAAGCAGCCGTCTAAGCAACCGTTCACGTGGGAGTCGTCTCACGCGGCGGTTGAGCCGTCCAACCAGTCGGCTACGTTTTCGAGAAGGACCCTGGCAGTTGTTGGAGGGGCGATCGCGGCGCTCCAATTGCTTCCGGACGGTGTTCTCGGTGCAGTCGATGCTGGTCAACGCAGAGATTCGCCAGCGAGCCTGCAGGATTCAGCCGGTAACCACGTGCAGGCAGTTGCATCGGCACATCAACTCGCTACGGATGCCGGAATCGAGATCCTGGAAGCAGGTGGAACCGCCGCGGACGCTGCGGTTGCCGTCGCAACCGTGTTGAGCGTCGTTGAGCCCTGGTTTTCCAGTGCGCTAGGTGGAGACACCTGGGGGCTTTACTACGATGCAGTTGCTCAAGAGGTGACCAGCCTCGATGGTGTGGGACCAACCGGTAGCCTGGCGTCGATTGAGGACTATGAGCCTCGGGCAGAGATGCCCGGGGCGCATCAGGCGATCGTGCCGGGGGCATGGGATGGCTGGATGCGATGGCTCGATCGGTATGGCCGGCTCGATCTGGGCGTTGTGCTGGCACCGGCTATTCGGACAGCCAGAGTGGGTTTTCCTGCCAGTCATCATCTGGTGTTCTGGCTCATGGAACACGAGGAAGCGGTTCTCGGCCTCCCGGCTGCGGCAGCGATTTATGCACCCGAGGGCGCAATGGTCGAGATCGATGAGATTGTGTTCCAGACTGCGATGGCGAATACGTTCGAGTCACTCAGTACTGCTTACGCCATGACCGACAGTGACTCTCGATCGGACCGGATTCAGGCAGCG
>JBGTJM010000231.1:0-24065 GCA_041745115.1 Thermomicrobiales bacterium | reverse complement strand
TCCGGCCCGTTGCGCTCTCGGCACTTTCGGCGTATGTAGAGCGAGGGAGGCCGCAGTTCGTTCACGACGGCGAATCAGCCCTGTTTGTAAATCATCGTGGTGGCCGATTGACGCGCCAAGGGTTCTGGTTGATTCTCAAGTCCTACGCTGAAAAAGCCGGAGTCGAGCAGATCACTCCGCATACGTTGCGTCATTCCTTCGCAGCTCATGCTCTCAATGGCGGTGCTGATCTGCGGGATGTTCAGCAGCTTCTGGGTCATGTCAGCCTCTCCACGACTCAGGTATACCGCAGGATTGCAGTAACCGAAAACGATGCCGCGCCATCATCCGCTGCGGATTCGAAGTGAAACGGCACCGATCAATAGCGATCGTGTCGACGTCTCGCCAGTCGAGATCGGTAATCGGGTTCCGACTCTTCCGCAGGAGCATTTGATGACTGGACCACAATCTCGCTCCGCAACTATGGAAAAGATTGTTTCGCTGTGCAAACGGCGTGGATTCGTATTCCCGGGATCGGAGATATATGGTGGGCTTGCGAACACCTGGGACTATGGCCCGCTGGGGGTAGAGCTCAAGAACAACATTAAGCAACTCTGGTGGCGAACATTCGTGCATCGCCGGCGCGATATTGTTGGAATCGACGCCGGTATCCTGATGCATCCGAGAGTCTGGGAAGCGTCAGGCCATGTGGTCAATTTCAATGACCCACTCGTCGACTGCAAAACATGCAAGGCCAGATTTCGGGCGGACCATCTCATAGAGGAGCGTCTGGGCCAGCAGGCCAGTGGACTGACGCCTGATGCCATGAGTGTGATTCTGAGAGACGCAAACATGGCATGCCCCAACTGTGGAAACCGCACGCTGACCGATGCTCGCCAGTTCAACATGATGTTTCAGACAACGATCGGCCCGGTTTCAGAAACTGGCACAAGTGTCTACCTTCGACCTGAGACAGCTCAGGCGATGTTCGTGCAGTACAAGAACCTGCTGAATACCTCCCGGGTCAAACTTCCGTTCGGCGCCGCACAAATCGGCAAAGCATTTCGCAACGAGATCACGCCAGGTAACTTCATATTTCGCGATATTGAGTTCGAGCAGATGGAGATCGAGTATTTCGTGAAACCTGCAGAAAGCGCGGAAGCTTTCGAGCGGTGGGTTGACGCAATGTCGGATTGGGTGAGCCTGATTGGGCTTACGGACGAGCACGTCCGCATTCGGGAACACACCGGTGCGGAACTCTCACACTACTCGAATCGCACGATTGATTTCGAGTATGCGTTTCCAGGTTCGATGGGCTGGAAGGAACTCTATGGTCTGGCCAATCGGACGGATTTCGACCTGGCACACCATCAGGAGTTCAGCGGCGAGGATCTGCGCTACTTCGATCAGGAATCGAGCGAACGCTACCTTCCTCACGTGATCGAGCCGACGTTTGGCGTCGACAGGACGGTGCTTGTACTTTTGCTTGACGCCTACGACGAAGAAGAGACCCACGACGTTAACGGCAAACCAGACACACGCGTCCTGTTGCGTCTTTCGCCTCGCATTGCGCCCTACAAAGCCGCGGTATTGCCACTCATGAAGAAGCCGGAGATGACCGGCATTGCCCGGCAGTTGTTTGACTCTATTCAGGAGCAGACACCGTATCTCATCGACTACGACGAGACTGCAAACATTGGAAAGCGATACCGAAGGCAGGATGAGATCGGGACCCCGTTCTGCTTTACGGTCGACCTCGAGACGCTGCAAGACGAGATGGTGACCGTGCGCGACCGGGACACCACGGCTCAGGATCGAATCCCGCTATCCGAAGCAGGGAAATATCTGCTTGAACGAGTCGGGTAAATGATTACAGCCATCTGTCAGGCGACATATCCCAAAAGATGAAATACTTCAACGACGGCTACAACGGCGGGATTCACGCCAGGGCTCAAGGACCATTGCGACCGGTGGTATCATGCTGACTCGCCTGAAAACGGCACCTCATTCGCGCACTTGAAACTCAGGATTCAACACAACGATGCCTCAGCCCAATGCCAAAAAATCGAAACCTGCGGCTCCTGAGACGGGAGTCGATGACGCGAACAGTCCAGACTCCGCGGCACGTCCCAAATCGCGAACAGAGCGGCGGGCCGAGCTATTTGACCAGCGAAGAGCGGAGCGGAAAAAAGCGCCTGCAAAACAACGGAGAGACCGTCTGATCACAAAGATCGTAGCGGGCACCGTTGCGGCATTGATCGTTGGCGGTCTGGCCTACGGTATCGTGACATGGGTGCAGGATCGCGAAAACCGGCAAAGGCCGGATGGAGTAGTAACGTACGCCTATGCTGGCGGCGAACACACCGCGGATACAGTCAATTACAGCGAATCGCCGCCTGTCGGTGGGGCGCACGACGCTGTCTGGCAGACATGCAATTTCTACGACGGTGTCATCCGAAGCGAAAATGCCGTCCACTCTCTCGAGCATGGTGTGGTGTGGGTGACGTATCGGCCAGACATCTCTGATGAAGAAAAAAGCCGTTTGGAAGATTTGAGTCGCGGCGACAGGTACATGCTTGTTAGCGAATATCCAGATCAGGAATCACCCATCGTCGCGACGGCCTGGAATAACCAGCTGGACATCGAATCTGCAGAAGACCGTGAACTTCGTCAGTTCATCAACTATTTCAGGCAAGGCCCTCAGACGCCAGAACCCGGAGCGACGTGTGAGGGAGGGACCACCGCTATCATCGGTTGACCTTGGTGAAGGTTACGGCAGCCTGATCAGCAGCACGGAATCCGTTGATTCCGCGTCGTACGATCCCTCTTCCTCCTCGATAGTGGCAAGTCCATCTCGTTCGAGGCCGTTGACTACGCCAGTCAGCCACGGAACGTGTGAGGCATCAAAGTCGGTCCGAAGCGTTCGACCAAGGTCAGTCAACGTGACGCCTCGATCGGGGTCGGGGAGATTGCGAAGCGTCTCGATGATCTTGCCGCGAAAATAGCGGTTCGAACCCTCGAACCGCCCCTCACGAACGTTCGGTGCCGCGCGATCGACAACCGAACTCGGTTGCTGCACGAACGGGAATGCTCGGCAGTGCTGCTGCACTGGGCAAACGACGCAGAGCGGCTTGCGGGAGGAGCATTGCAGCGCCCCAAACTCGATCAGCGCCTGGTTCCATCGCCATCCGTCACGTTCAGGTACAAGTTGCTCCGCTATAGCCTCTGTCTGCGCAGGTTTGGTAGGAGCATCTCCGATGTCGCCCAGGAAAACACGCTGCACCACCCGACGCATATTCGTATCGAGAAACGAGACATCCTGTTCGAACGCAAAGCAGGCCACCGCTCCTGCGGTGTACGGGCCGACTCCGGGAAGCTCGAGCAGCTCCGCAACGGAACGCGGAAAAACGCCCCCGAAATGGTCGACGATATGCCTCGCTGCTCGCTGAAGATTGACGGCCCGTCGGTTATAGCCAAGCCCGGACCAGAAGCGGATCACATCCGCAGTTGGCGCTGATGCCAGCGCTGCTACCGTTGGAAACGCTGCAAGAAATCGCTCGTAGTAGGGGACAACTCGATCAACTTGCGTTTGCTGCAGCATGATTTCCGAAACGAGGACGCGGTAGGGATCCCGCGTCAGTCGCCACGGCAACTCGCGCTGATGACGCTCGAACCAGGTGAGGATTGCCGACCGGACGTCCTCGAGGGGCAGCCTGTCATCACGTTCCGCGACCATTTTCAGCTAGTCGTCGTCTGATGGCCTTGCTGGTCGTTTGATCTCAGCAATGAACGGATAGTCTTGAACCATTGTGGTCACTGTCGCCCAGACATCCATCGCCTGGTCATCAGGGGCCGGTGGAAGCATTTTCATGTAAGCCGACGAGCCATCTTCGAACACCAGAGTCGGTGTGCCGAACACCCCGAGCGTGTTCCGCCCATACTCGTAGTCCTCGCCAACATCTGAAAGCATCGAAAGGTCGTCAAGATGCTTTTCGAACCTGTCCATATCCAGTCCGACGTTGCGAGCAACCTCGACGATCACATTGCGCCGACCGTGATTCTTCCCATCAACATGTTTTGCTGTCAGCAGGCCATAGTGAAACGCGTCGAAGGCCTCAACTCCCTGCAAGCGAGCCGAAATAGCGCCTTGAAAGGCGCCCCGTCCTCTGCTCACGTAATCTGCAGGCTGCTCCCAGAGTTTCCAATCTGGTCCTTCAGCCGAGTTCACTTGCTCGAGCGGGAAATATCGCCAGTTAATCTCCAGGTCAGACCCGAGGACCGCCTTGACATTCTTCAGCCACATGGCTGCAGCGTAAACATATGGGCATCCATAGTCATAAAACACATCGAGCTTCACGGGATTTGTCACAAATGTCCTCCGAACCACATTTTCAATTGCAGACCAGTCAGTAACTGGTTCACGCTAGTATGATCAATCTCGCGAACAGGTGGTGAGTTCACGCTGCACGACGTGCGCAAGCCGAATCGCCCGGCTAAAGACCCAGCATTACCCACGATGCTCTCACCTGCGAGATCGTCGACTCGATCGAACCGCTGTTTTCTATCACCACGTCCACCTGATCGCGCCTGCAGTCAGCATCAGGCTGGGCCGCGATTCTCACCTCAGCTTCCTCAGCTGAGAGCCCATTCCGCTTTCTAAGCCGCTCCTTCTGCTGTTGCGGATCGCATACGACCAGCCAGACACTGTCACATATCTCCGACAGTCCGCCTTCGATCAGTTTCACCGCGTCAATCGCGAACACTTCACTCGGGGAAGTGGCGATCGTGTCCAGAATGGTCTGACGTATCAACGGGTGCGTGATCCGCTCCAGGTCCGCTAGCAGAGCTCGCTCCCCAAATACGAGCGCACCGAGTCGGCGACGGTCAATCGCGCCATCCGCGGCCAGTATGTCACGACCGAATCGATCGACGATGACGTCATACAAAGGTTCGCCGGGCTTGATAAGCGCGTGGTATATGACGTCGGCATCGACGAGACGGGCCCCAAGCAAGCCAAGCTCGGTCATCACAGTCGTTTTGCCGCACGCGATGTTTCCCGTTACGCCGATGATGAAAGGCCCGCTCATCTTCTCGCTCAATCGAGCTTCGCCTGAGATCCAGCGGCGGAGAAATCCAGCTCGGATTGGAGTTCCTGCCAAAGCTCGTAGGCTGATTCGAGAGACCGCTCTGCCCGTTCGTGATCAGCGCTGAGCCGCGCCATCTCGTCGTAGTTTTGATCGACTTCGGCGATAGCGAGTGCGTCCGCCGTGGCATTCAGCTTGCCCTCGAGCCGGCTGATGTCGCGTTCCACCCGCTCGAGCGACTTCCGTCGCTGCCCGTCACCACTCCTGGGCCGGGAAGAAATGTCTTCGCTGGCCGTTTCGGGTGGCGTTTTGCTTTCCGTCTTAGCCGTTCCGGCGGTTGGCGCACCCACGCTCGCAGGCAATCGACGAGTCACAAAATCCGTATAGTTACCCAACGTCTGAACCAGCTCACCTTCTTCCAGCGCCCAGATCTTTGTCGCAATGCGGTCTGCAAAGTACCGGTCGTGAGAAACAAAGAGAATCGTTCCATCGAATCCGTTGAGCATTTCTTCGAGAGCTTCTCTGGCAGTAACGTCAAGGTGATTGGTAGGCTCGTCGAGTATGAGCACATTGGCACGCTGCAAAAGCAGAAGCCCAAGCGCGAGTCGTGAACGCTCACCGCCAGAAAGTGCCGAAATTGGCTTGAAAACGTCGTCACCCGAAAAGAGAAATCGACCCAGATAGTTTCGGGCAGACTCTTCACCCATCGGCTGAGCAGCCAGAATGACCGAAAGGGGAGTCCCGTCTGCAGGAAGCTGCTCGTGCGCCTGAGCGTAGTAGCCGAGAGTAACGTTGACGCCTCTTTCGATCTTTCCGCGCAACGGCGGCAGCTCCCCGATGAGTGTTCTCAGAAGCGTTGTTTTGCCGCCACCATTTGGGCCTATCAATCCAATGCGGTCACCACGCTGAATCGTTAGCTCAGGTGTCGAAGCCAGAATGGTCGTACCGCTGCCGTTGGTGCCAGCGCCTCCATACCCAATTTGAAGCGCCGATGTGCGCAGAACTGCCTCCCCACTTCTAACGGCAGGTGTAAGCGCAATATTCAGTGCATCATGGGCTTGAGGCCTGGCGACTCGTTCCAGGCGATCGAGGCGCGTTTGACGGCCCTTCGCTTCCCTGGCCCGCTGTCCGGCCTTGTACTTTCTGATGAACTCCTCAGTGCGCGAAATCAACTCCTGCTGAGCCTCGTACTCTTTCCAGCGCCGCTCCAAACGCTCTTCCCGCAGCTTTAGGTACCCCTTATAGCTGGATGGGTAGTCTTCGATCGATCCAAACGCCACCTCGATCGTGCGGTTCGTCGTTCGGTCGAGAAAATAGCGATCGTGTGAAACGACCAGGCATGCGCCACCCCACGCGATCAGAAACTCTTCCAGCCACTCCAGCATGGACAGATCGAGGTGATTCGTCGGCTCGTCGAGGAGCAGAAGATCCGGTTCACCCAGTAGCGCTTTGGCGAGCGCAACACGAGTCCGCTGCCCTCCGCTCAACTGCCGCACTGGCTCATCAAAGCGCTCTTCGTCAAATCCGAGCCCTGCCAGAATCTGCTCCGTTCGGTGCTCCATCTCGAACCCGCCGTGGACCTCAAAGAAGTGCTGGAGGTGGCCATACTCTTCGAGTAGCTGATCGAAGTCATCTGAATCCGTCTCTCCGAGTAATCGCTCGATTTCTCGCATGCGATTTGCCGATTTGAGCACAGGCTCATATGCCAGCGTCGCTTCCTGCAGGATCGTTCGCTCGGAGGTAAATTTTGCTTCCTGCGGCAGATAGGTAACTCGCAAACCCTGCACGCGGCTTACATCACCAGTCGTAGGCCATTCGATGCCTGCCACAATCTTGAGAATCGTGGACTTGCCGGCACCATTGACACCGACGAGTGCAACGCGTTCTCGTTCCGCAATCTGGAACGACACATCGTCGAAGATTTGCTCACTGCCGAAGGTTTTTCGAAGCTTGGAAACGCTGAGAATTGTTGTCGGAGGCATTGATAGTGTGAATCGATTGTGAAGCTCTGCAGAACTGACGCAACCCGTCGGCGTCAGGAAGTAGAGTATACCGGCAGGACAATCTGCTGAGCCTTGGAATCTGTTTGTCGTTCCCCGTGGTCCCTGTACTCACTCCCGTGAAATGTTCTCTGGAGCATCAGCAAATGGTCTGGCCAGTCACAACCCGGCGCAACGAAGAGGGCCAACTGATCATCGGTGATCTCTTGTTGACCGATCTTGCGAACGAGTACGGCACTCCGTTGTACATCTTTGACGAGCAAACGCTTCGCGCCAGGGCAATGGAAACGCTGAGCGCCGTACGTGAAGCGGACCACAGGGCGACTGCGGTATTTGCGGCAAAAGCACTGGGACTCCCCGCAATTCTGGCGCTGTTCCACGATCTGGGTATGGGAATCGACGTCGTGTCGGGTGGGGAGCTCTTTGCTGCCTTGTCAGCGAACGTACCAGCTTCAGCCATCACGTTTCATGGAAACAACAAGGACCGGACGGAAATCGAGTACGCGTTCGAGGCGGGAGTCGCGTATATCGTCATTGACAACTTTGACGAAATACAAATGCTCGATCAGGTGACCCGCGTGCACCGAAAACGCCAAAAAGTCCTTCTGCGTCTCAATCCGGGTATCGACGTGCATACCCACGGCAAGATCGCTACTGGAGTGATCGATTCGAAGTTCGGATTCCCGTTGTGGACTGGTGACGCAATCCACGCGGCTCAGCAGATCTGTGGCATTCCCGGGCTGGAACTCAGTGGATATCATGTTCACCTCGGTTCTCAGCTATTCGACCTTGATGCACCTATTCTCGCTGCACGAATGCTCATTGAATTCGCCGAAACCGTGCGCAAGGAGCTGGGAGTCAGCCCGTCGGTCATCTCGCCCGGTGGCGGAATGGGCATTGCGTACGATGAAGATACTCAGCCTGCCGACATCAGGGACTGGGCGAGAACGACTGTCGATACTATTGTCTTCGAGTGCCAGAAATTCGGCATGGCCATGCCTCAGGTGGTCTTCGAACCTGGCCGATCACTCGTCGGTCAGGCTGGAGTGGGTCTCTACCGTGTCGGTTCTCGAAAGGAAATACCAGGCGTCAGAACCTATGTAAGCGTGGACGGAGGCATGGCCGACAACATTCGCCCAACTCTTTATGATGCGACCTATATCGCTGAAATTGCCAACCGGCAGGGATCTTCCAGCGATCTGGAGACCGTCACGATTGCTGGCAAATACTGTGAATCTGGAGATCTTCTGATCTCTGACATTGCGTTGCCACGTCTGGAGTTTGGTGACCTGTTAGCTGTGCCGGCGGTAGGCGCGTACTGCATTCCCCTTGCCAGCAACTACAACATGTCACCCCGGCCTGCGGTCGTGATGGTGCGTAGGGGAGACTCCAGACTGATACGAAGACGCGAGACCTTTGAGGACCTGCTGGCAACTGCCGCGCTAATTTAGACCGATCTGGACCCAGCAACTCACCGGTAGCATGGGCGACATCAAGGGCCGGTCGGCGTTATAGTGCGCACGCCTCCTCCATTCACTGTGCAGGAGGGTTGCCTCAGATCGCGACAGGTCAAGCAGCAGATGGTGGCACTGTCATGCAACTCGATTCGAGCGAGAGAAAAAAACTGAATTGCGCTCCAAAGCGAATGGTAGTAGCGTATCCGGTGTCCCACCGGTGATCGAAGTCTGACTTGATTGAAGTAGCGATCGTACCAACCACAGGCAGTAAACTTCGGAGCGTCCCAGAATGAGCAAATCGGACGACCACCATACGCACAAACCAGAGGCAGCTGGGGATCCTGGCTCGGATCGCCAGGAGCCCAATCTGGAAGCTGGCCCGAATGGTTCGTTTCAGGATTCTGGCGATATCAGCCGCCCACTTGTAGCGCAGACTGACGCGAGTCTCGACGAGCTGCTCATCGATTCCAGCGACGAGGATCGCGCCAGGAATGTGCTGGAAGCTCTTATCAGCGCCGGCGATGCTGAAATCGAAAGTGGAACCGCGGTAGAGGTGTTTGCCGACGTCCCGGACCCTGATCCTGCCGTTTTGCGGGATGTCGAGTTCGCGCTCGAGCTGGACGACGGTTCAGACGACGGCTCTATCGCATTCGAGACCGTCAACTTCGATGTTGGTGATATCAGCCTTGAGGATTCAGTCAGGACCTACCTCCGCGAAATTGGCCAGGTGAAGCTGTTAGACGGCGCACGCGAAGTGGAGCTCGCCTCCGCCCTTGAACGATCCGTTTACCTCCACCGTCGAATGGTCCAGCTTACCGACGACTTTGGAGCACCACCCTTGCCCGATGTCTTGGCACGGGCAATATTTCACTCGCTGCGTCAGTCATGGATTCATCCACTGGCGTTGTGGACCGTGTTACATGGCGAAGGACCCATTCCTTCGAAGGAGCATGTTCTCCATTCGATGCTGCCAATCAGCCAGCACCCTGAGCATGCCGTGAATCAGGTCTGCGAGACATTTGGGATCAGTCCAGCTGAGTTGGAGGCGTCGCTGAGAGACCGGTTCGTTGAATGGGATGTCCTTCCACCGAGCCTTCAGGCACTTTGCTTTGAAGGCGACTCGTGGCCATCCGACGAAGCAGTCGACCATGTCATTCGGGAGCGAATCGATCGGCTGCAATTGCGATGGGACTCCATTCTTGACTCTGGCGAGAGGGCGAAGGTCGCACTCACTGAGGCCAATTTGCGACTTGTCGTATCGGTCGCGAAGAAGCATGTCGGGCGAGGCATGGTAATGCTGGATCTGATTCAGGAAGGCAACCTCGGCCTGCTTCGAGCAGTTGAAAAATTTGATCATCACAAGGGTTTCAAGTTCAGTACGTACGCTACTTGGTGGATCCGTCAGGCGATTACAAGAGCAATCGCCGATCAGGCCAGAACGATCCGCATACCAGTCCATATGGTTGAATCAATCAACAAAGTGATCCGCAAGAGTCGAGAGTTGCAACAAGAACTGGGGCGAGAGCCAACATCCGAGGAGATTGGCGCCGCCCTGGATTTGCCGCCGGCACGAGTGCGGGAGATTCTGAAGATTAGCCAGGATCCGATTTCGCTGGAAATGCCGGTCGGAGCGGAGGAAGACAGCAGTCTGGGTGACTTCATCGAGGACCAGACAGCCCTTGCTCCTTCGGACGTCGCAAGCATAGAGGACCTCAAGACGCAGCTCGAAACGGTACTGAATGAGCTCAGCCCCAGGGAACGGGAAGTGATCAAGAGGCGATTCGGCCTGGACGATGGTCGGCCGAGAACGCTCGAAGAGGTTGGCAAAGAGTTCGACGTCACGCGAGAGCGAATTCGTCAGATCGAGGCCAAATCCCTTCGCAAGCTCCGCCATCCGAGCCGTACCAAACGTCTCAAGGATTTTCTGGTCGATTGACCCATTTCAGCTCGTCGGCGGTTCGATGCCTCCTGAAAGGAGTATCATCAGAGGCTGCCCGTCGCTTTGGGCGAGGTATGACGCTGGCTGGAAGCTACGACCAGGGACAAACAGTCAATTGTTAATCGACAGAGCGCGAATACATGTGAGAGCCGGCAGCGGTGGAAACGGCTCAATGTCCTTTCGCCGGGAAAAGTATGTTCCTCGTGGAGGACCGGACGGAGGAGACGGTGGCCGAGGCGGCGACGTGCTGCTCAAAGTGGCAGGCAACGTCACGAGCCTCGTTGAGTTTCAGTACAACCAGAAATTCGCCGCTCGCCCCGGCAGTCCTGGTTCATCGCGGAAAAAGCATGGTCGATCGGCTCAGAGCCTCATAGTCAAAGTGCCCCCAGGAACAGTGGTTTGGGATGACGATACTGGTGAGTTACTTGCTGATCTGACCGAAGACGGCGAATCAGTTCGAGTAGCCCGGGGGGGCAAGGGAGGGCTCGGCAATACTCGTTTTCGAACCTCCACGCGGCAGGCTCCGCGAATCGCAGAGCTGGGTGAGCCTGGCGAGGAGCGATCCCTGCGCCTCGAGCTTCGTCTGATCGCCGATGTTGGACTGGTAGGACTGCCAAATGCCGGAAAGTCGACTCTCCTCGCAGCGTCGACTCGCGCTCAGCCCAAGATCGCCGATTACCCTTTTACAACGCTGGCTCCAAATCTGGGCGTAGTCCAGATTGGTGGGAGAAGTGGCACGACCTATGTGATGGCCGATGTTCCCGGGCTCATCGAAGGAGCCGCGCAAGGGAGTGGCCTGGGCCACGAATTTTTGCGGCATGTGTCGCGTACGAAACTGCTTGTTCATGTACTCGATGCCTCGGGCGGTCTGGAAGGCCGAGATCCAATAGAGGATTTCAACCTGATAGAGGCCGAACTGCGCGGCTACGACGAAGATCTCACCGTCCGCCCAACTGTTGTTGCGCTCAACAAATGCGACCTCACGGAAGCGATCGATCGTGTCGAAGCGCTGTCAACACACCTGAAGCAACGTGGATTTACCGTGTTCGAGATCTCGGCAGCTACTGGGCAGGGGGTTCTGCCGCTCCTCGAATGGGTCTCCAGAGAACTGGACGAAATCGCCAGAAATGCACCAGAACCCGGGCCGAAGCCTCAGGAGATTCGCGCCTACACACTCGCCGATGCCGACGAACGGGCATGGGCAGTCCACCGGGCCGATGGCAGCGTATTCGAAGTGACCGGCGTATCCATTGAACGCCTGACCAGAATGACCAACTTCGACCTGCCCGATGCGGTGAACCGCTTTCAGCGTGTTTTAGAAGCAAGCGGCATCGCTGCCGAGCTTCAGAAGCAAGGCGTAGATGCTGGGGATGTCGTACAAATCGCCGGGTTCGAACTGACCTGGGGTGAGGAACACGAGATCGAAGAGCCGGAATTCCCGAGACGTATGTCCGCGATTCGGCGAAGCGTAATGTCTGGCGCCGACGAATCTCCTGAGCTGGACGTTCAGCCAGAGGAGTAGGGGGTTATCCTCCGAACTGGCTCCAGTTCGAGTAGCTCTGTGTAGACTCCGCGATAGTCTCTCGGGAGCAGCCGGGCTATCTCCAGCATCAGGATTTCGGTAGCCTCGTCCCACCGGATCTTTCGCCCATGTTGTTCGCGGTTGATGGTGAACGGCTGGCCATAGACGATGCGAACGCCGGAGTGGTCTGGCTCTGGCCGTAGGCCCTTGGACTGCATCTGTCCCTTGGACCCATTCAACGGCAGCCGCTCTGAGCCCGAGATAGCCATCGGAAGAATCGGAGCGCCGCTCTTGAGTGCCAGCAACCCAGCTCCTGCCTTTGCTTCAACCAGCGCACCTGTTGGACTGCGACCTCCCTCAGGGTACATTCCCAGTGGAATCCCCCTGGAAATGCGATCCTCGGCCTGCCTTATGGCCTCCCGATCGACTTTGCCTCTGTCCACCGGGAAACCACCGCTCAACTCAGCGATCTGACGCACGATCGGGTATTTGAACAGCTCCTTTTTGCCCATAAAGTGGAGAGGCCTTGGAAACGAGTAGTACTCGATCACCGGATCGAGATTGTGCAAGTGGTTCGAGACGACCAGAAGCGGCCCCCAAGCCGGGACATTCTCCACCCCGACGACGTTCAGATCAGAGATTAGCCGAATCCACCAGCCGTTGGTCCGCTGCGCAAAACGGCGACGAAAACTGTGGCCCGTGCCCTCGATATATTGCTGAGGGATGTTGTCTACTGGACCAGTTGACGGACTATCCTGCTTCAGTTTCACGACAGAGAGTTCGGATACTGCTTCGATAACCTGCTCCAGACTGAGCATGTCGGTGTCGATGACTTGCACACCGGGTGCAGCACGCAGCGGTGCCGCTTCTCGTTCAGAGTCCTTGCGGTCTCGTTCGCGCAGGTCGTTCAGCACTTCTTCGAAACTGATCCCCGGATCGCTGCCAACGATCTCGGCATGTCTCCGTCGGGCCCGTTCCTCTAGACTCGCATCGAGATAGACTCGGACTTTTGCATCAGGCGCTACAACCGAGGTGATGTCCCTGCCAACCATCACGACTGGTGACGACTCCGCGACTGAGCGTTGACGCTGAAACAGCGCCTCGCGTACCTGCGGATGGGCGGCAACCTGAGACACAGCGGCGTCAACTTCCGGGGTTCGCAGACCTCGTGACTCATCAATTCCTTGCAGAATGAGATTTCCATCGCCAGCAAGCTCGATTCCCATCGATCTTGCTATGTAAGCCAGCTGTTCCTCGTCGTAAAGCGGAACGTTCCGCTGTAGCGCGAGCAGGGTCACGGCTCGATACAGCAAACCGGTATCGAAAAAAGGTAAACCAAGGTGTTTCGCGACACCCCTCGCAACAGTCGATTTCCCAGCGGCAGCCGGGCCGTCGATCGCCACAACATCGAGCAGATTGGCTCCCGCTTTAGGATCAGAAAGCTCGTTCTCGATCACGAATCGACGTCCTCACCCTTCGAGGGCGGCGCGTTTTGTCGGTTTGGTCGTTGAGAGTCGAGTTTCGCAGCCGCGTTTTCACGGGTCTTGTCCAGATTGTCGTCCTCATCGAATCCCAGTGCTTCCATCAGCGAACCCAGTTCGCCAGGCCGGATATCTCGATACTGCCCACTCGGGATGCCTGCAAGACTCAGGGGGCCGATGCGGGTTCGTCTCAATGAGGTCACGGGAATGTCCAGAGCACTCATCATTTTCCTGACGACGTGGTTCGTGCCTTCCCTGATCACAATGCGCAAAATCACCCCGTTGGGCGTTTCGCGATGTATTCGTGCATCGGCCGGAACGACCCGGTGCTTGTCTACCGTCGGCCCGTTCCGCAGACGTCGCATCTGGTCAGGTGACGGATAGATCGACGAAAGGACTTCATACTCCTTCTCGAGTCCAAATTTGGGGTGCATGATCCGGTTTGCCAGCTCACCGTCATTGGTCAGAATGAGCAGGCCCTCGGTGTCGCGATCGAGGCGACCGACCGGATATATTCGCTCATTCGCCGTCACCAGGTCCATGACCGTCATCCGGCCTCGCTCATCGCTGGTTGTCGTAATGTAACCCTTGGGTTTGTTCAACATAAGGTGACGAGGCGGTTCAACCCGCAGTACCTTGCCGTCGACCCGAATCTCATCAGTTGCTGGATTTGCCTTCGTTCCCAGCGTCGTCACGGTTTCGCCGTTGATAGCCACACGTCCATCGAGAATGAACTGCTCGGCTGCACGCCTCGAAGCGATTCCAGCGTGCGCCAGAATGCGCTGCAATCGTTCCGAACCTGAATCCGATTGCATCGTGTCAAATCCCTTCGAGACGTGGTTTGCGGTGCGAATCCCGCAACTGCTATATCTGGATCACCGGACGTTGGGCCACCAGATCGGTTCCATCGTAGAGCAAAACGGCACCAACTTCTGACTGTGGCTCCCCGGAGGGCCCGAGCTGCAGCACATACCGAAGGTTGGTGACCTGACTGGTGCGCAACACAATGGGGTCGCCGTTCAAGAGCTCGACATCCCAGGCCCGCATTTCTGAGCTGAGCCCAGGCAACAGACGTTCATCGCCAGGCGACAGCCACACGTAGTCCTGGTCAATCGAGGAGAGAATGGCCCGCGTGTCGTTGTATCGCTGATCGGACTCGGTATTCTGGTATCCCTCTTCCGTGAATTCGATGTCGCTTCCCAGAACCACGCTGATAATCAGCGAACCTGCGGGACTGGACTTGGATGCAATGAAGCACGCACCCGACTGCGGAGTCGTACCTGTTTTGACACCGGAAACCCCGTCCTCACCGAGAATCTTGTTCGTCGTTTGCAGGTAGTAGGTTACTGGCACCGCCGACATCGAGTCGATCGTTGTCTGGCCCGTGCTCACGATGCGGGAAATCAGGTCGTTTTCCAACGCCAGCGCGGTTAGCTGACCGAACTCACGAGCCGTCGTCAAATGGCCCGGAGAATACAAACCCTCGGCATTCTCGAAGTTCGTGCTGTCAAACCCAAGGTCCCTTACGAACCGGTTCATTTCCCCCACAAATCGAGCTCGGGCATCACCCGATGAACCTTCCTGATCGAGCAGCCGTTGACCCAGCTCGCGCGAAACAGCATAGGCCACGTCATTCCCTGAATTGATCAGCAAGCCATAAAGCATTTGTTCGAACGACAGGATGTCGCCCGCCACCAGGCCGACCATCGACTCGCCGTCGGACGGATCGAGAACGTCAGATTGGTCAACGACCATCGTTTCACTCAAATCCGGAACGAGCTCGAGCACCACTAGCGCGGTGGCAATTTTGGTCAGACTCGCCGGCGATCGTCGCTCGTCGGCGTTTTTTTCATAGAGAACGGTATCCAGTGTTGCGTCGAACACATAAACCGCCTGGGCAGTAACTTCGGGCGGGGCCAGCGGATCCTGCGCAAATGCGAGCTCCGGCATGGAAACCAGAGCCCAGGGGCACATAATTAGGACCAAGGCCAACAGAATCATCAGACGCCGAGTCAGGTTCGGAAATGTTCCCACTGAATTTCCTCGCCAGAACTGTGACATTCTGACAGTGTATCGAGCCCAAGCGCCGACATTCAATCGAGGATTATAAGCGTGATCGAGCCCCTTCAGACAACGTCCCAGGGCAGATAGTCACAGGTTCGCCGCTCTCATAGCTTGGCAATGTAGAATTGGACTAGCCGAGCGCATTGAGGGATGGCTCGCCGCTTCGTTGGACCAACTGAGAATTGCTGCATGAGCTCTACGTTACGAATCGCTGCCATCGGCGATTTGCACATTCGCACAACGGTTCCGTCGGGACTGGTTCGTCAGGCGGTGATGCTGCGATCCATTGCAGACGTGCTCGTCATCACTGGTGACATCACGAATGGTGGCCGTATTCAGGAAGTCGAGCTGGCCTGCGAACTCCTGAAGCGTACCGAGATTCCAATGCTGACCGTTCTTGGCAATCACGATCGCCGGACGACTCGGCGTCGCCGTTTCATCGAGATCCTCAACGAACACGGCGTTGAAGTCCTGGATGGCAACAACGTGATTATTGGCGGTCCAAACGGTGTGGGCTTTGCCGGAGTTGGCGGTTCTGGTGGAGGATTTTTTCCGGAAGAAGCGGAGTCTTCACCATCGAATCGGGCGATACAGGCCATGGCGGTACGTGCCCGACGCGAAGCAGCACGGCTAGACCATGCCCTGCAGTCACTCACGACGCCCACGAAGGTCGCGGTTCTGCACTTCGCGCCAACGGTCTCAACGCTCTTCGGAGAGCCTCCCGCCAAATATCCGCTCCTCGGCAACTCAGCACTTGGCCGGGTCGTCGACCGGCACAAGGTGGATCTGGTCCTTCATGGACACGCTCATATTGGCGCACCTGAGGGAACCACTCCAGGTGGCATTCCTGTCCGAAACGTCGCTCTCGATCTGCACGGGGGCTTTTCGTTGCACCTTCTGCCAATAGGGCGTTCACCCAAAATCCCACGCCCACAACTCGCTGGTGCTACAGCAGATCGGTGAGCCAGAGTCGTCGGTCGAACGAACCGCTGCTGCTCGATGGAGCCACAAACCCATTTACTCCCAGTCCACGAGTGCGACTGGCACTGGAGAACGATTTCCGGCTTCAACAGCCTGTATCAAGGTTGCACCTCCTGTTGCAATCGAGGATTGCCCGCCACCACAATATTCCGGTCGGTTCGGTTGTGCTCGGTTCAGAAATCGACAAGTTCATCGATCAGGTGGTCTCGAGCCTTGCTGAGCATCCTCGCTCGTCGGTTCGCCCCCCAGACAACCGCCTGAAACCTCGCGGCGTAGTGCGTATCTCGTCACCTGATCCGGTTACTGGCCGTGCAATCGGTCATTGGGAAGGCGTTGGCATTGCGCGGTCGAGCCAGGTGCTGGTTGTCGATGAGCGGTTCGCTCCGTTTTCGCACCAGTCGATGCTGCCGCTGTACCGCGAGTTCGACAATGTGGTGCTGCTTCGATCCATGGAGACCTGGGCTGGACTAGTCGATCACCCGGTCTCCTATGCCATCGTTCCCAAACTGATGGCACCTGCCATTGACGAGAGTGCCCAGGCACAGGAGCTCCCTGTTTCCAATCTCGTTGCCGCACTCGCCACGTTCGAAGACTGGCGCTATGTGAAGGCGTCGATCGAACGCGTTCGCAGTGAGCGCCTTCATCTGTTTCGCCAGCTACGAAAACTGAATATGGTCAGGCCGATGCCTTCAGCTGCATGCTTCGTCGCAGCTGAAGTCACTCGCGGTGAGAGAGCAGACCTTCTCGCATTCCTTCAAGCCGCGTCAGTCACCGTTCACGTTCCGGATCAACGTTCAGCAAACCAGATGATCCGGATAGCAGCTCTATCGAAAGGCGCAACCGCCAGACTGATCGAGGCGACAATTGACTGGTCGAAATCGCTCTAGCGAATTGCGAGCGCCCGTTGTTGCACTGCGAAGATTTCATCCAGCCCGCTGCTGGCCATGACTAGCAGTTCATCAAGTGTTGAGGGGAGAAAGGGCTCGCCTTCAGCAGTTCCCTGTATTTCCACAAACGCGTTCGCGTCCGTCATCACGACATTCACGTCAACATCGGCACTTGAATCTTCCTTGTGGTCGAGATCGAGCATCGGAATCTGGCGAACGACGCCCACGCTGACCCCGGCAACCGCACCCTTGATCGGATCGCGCCGAGTGCTGCCTGCATCGACCATTTTTCGGATCGCAAGCGCCAGCGCAACATACCCCCCGGAAATCGACGCGCACCTCGTCCCGCCATCCGCCAGGATCACATCGCAATCGACAATGATTTGTCGCTCTCCGAGTGCGGGCAAATCGATAACTGACCTCAACGATCTGGCAATCAGTCGCTGTATCTCAACGGTTCGGCCGCCCTGCTTACCCTGCACCGCCTCCCGCTGGGTCCGCTCTTTTGTGGCGCGGGGCAGCATCGAGTATTCTGCGGTGACCCATCCCTTTCCCCGGCCGCGCATCCAGCCTGGCACGCGCTCCTCGACGGTAGCCGTACACAGCACGTGAGTGTTGCCCAGCTTGATCAGTGCCGATCCTTCGGCATACGGAGCGACGTTCGGGATGATCTCCAGATGCCTGAGGTCATCAGCGTTTCGTCCATCTGCCCGGACAGGGACGTTCCCGTTTTCACTCATCCGTGGTTGCCTCTCGTTTCTGGGAACCAAGTGTCCGTGCGTAAACCTCCCTGATCGAGGCAAGGCGCCGGTCCAGCTCCTGTTCAAATCCACGATTCGACGGGACGTAGTACTTACGCCCTTCGAGATTGTCAGGGAGATTCTGTTGGCCGATCACACCTTCCTCGTAATCGTGCGCATATCGATAGCCCGTCCCATAGCCCATTTCCTTCATCATCCTGGTCGGGGCATTTCGCAAGTGCATCGGGACAGGATCATTTCTGGTTTCGGCGACATCTGCTGAGGCTGCACCATAGGCTCGGTAGACTGCGTTGCTTTTCGGCGCCAGGGCGAGATAAACAACGAGCTCCGCAAGTGCCAGAGCGCCCTCAGGCAACCCGATGAAATGCACGGCCTGCTGAGCCGCCATCGCCAAAGGCAAAGCGTGCGGGTCGGCCAGTCCTACGTCTTCCGAGGCAAATCGAACCAGCCTGCGGGCAACATAGAGCGGATCGTCACCCCGTTCCAGCATCCGCGCCAGCCAGTACAACGCGGCGTCCGGATCCGACCCTCTGATCGTCTTGTGCAATGCTGAAATCGCGTCGAAGTGGTCTTCACCACTTTTGTCATAGGTTGCAGCCCGACGTTGGGCCGCCTCCTGAACCAGGTCTATCTTGATCACGCTATTCTGAGGATCGACCCCCGTCGCCGCGAACTCAAGAGTATTCAAAGCAAATCTCGCATCGCCATTCGAAATGTTCACCAGAAAGGCAAGCGCATCGTCTCGAATACTCAGTCTGTCGCTTCCCAGTCCTCTCTCCGCATCGTCCAGCGCACGTCGCACGAGCTTCGCAATGTCATCGTCACCCAGAGCCCGCAAAACGATCACTCGCGAGCGTGAAAGCAGGGGAGAGTTCACCTCGAACGAGGGATTCTCAGTTGTCGCTCCGATCAGGACCACTGTACCGTCCTCGACGAACGGCAGAATCGCATCCTGTTGGGCCTTGTTGAAACGATGGATTTCGTCGATGAACAGTACAGTCCGTCGTCCATGCATTCCGAGTCGATCGCCAGCGTCTTTGACGGCGGAACGCAGGTCGGCAACGCCCGAAGACACCGCGCTGAGAGCGACGAACTCGGCCCTGGTGGAGGAAGCGATTATGCGCGCAAGCGTTGTCTTGCCTGTGCCGGGTGGTCCCCAGAGCACGATCGACGAGAGGCGATCCAGCTCTATTGCCTTTCGGAGCAGCGTCCCTGGTCCAACGACCTGATCCTGGCCAACCAGCTCGTCAAGCGAGCGTGGTCGCATCCTGGTGGAAAGCGGAGCCTTGGTTGCGAGCTGCTTTCGGCGGTTGGCGTCGAACAGATCGATGTCTGGCTGAAAGCTGTCAGCCGGGGTCAAAACACCCTCGCCACGCGTTCAGGCGTCCTGCTCGAGCTCGTCGAGTTCACGATTGATCGCCTCGATTCGTTCGACAATGTCCTCCTCGGAGTGAACCCCCGCTTCTGCCATATCCTCCAGCAGCTCTTCCAGCCGGTCCAACCTGAGGTAGAGATCGAATCGACGATCGTCACTCGATCTTCCCGCTTTTGCTGGTTCAGTCGTCACAGATACAACCGCGCTACTTCGTTACGATCAGGATCGCGAGAGCAATAGTGCCTACCGCAGCAAACTCCAGGATGTCCCGCGTTTTGAGAGAGCCCCGTTGCGTCTGAGCCAGAAGAACCCCAGCAACAATGTAGAAAACCACCAGCAGCACACCACCGCCGGTGTAGCCGTAAGTCAGCCACCAGTCAAGGAATATCGTTGCCAGCGCCATGATGTATGCACCGAGAGCGGCATAGCCAATACGCCGTGCGACACTCGACGTGCCACGCTCGAGTGACTCCAGAATCAGCAAGAACGTTATGACGGCGACCAGAGGCACCGCAGCAAGCAGTGACATCTTGTTCAGATAAACGGCAGTCAAGCCAACAAACGCGACAATATGGATCACAATCGTATGCACGGCAGACGCTGTGCGGTAGGTACTGTCCGTCGCATCGTCTATGAGATCACGAGCGAGCAGCGAGCCGCCCACGGCAAAGAACGCTACCGCAGGACCGATCACGAACATCGCCGTGTTGTGCAGAGTGGCAACAAGCAGGATCGCGCTGCCCATGCCGACGACTGGCACAATCCAGGCGGTCGGATATTCGCGTGGCTCGCGAGGATGCCCGAGCGCGGCCGCCGCCTTACCGGCTGAATGCTCTGAGTACTGCGAACCAACTGCAATAATCGCGGCGAACAGGATTGCCAGGCCCCAGAACAGCGGTCCTGTCGTTTCCGTCGCCGGGACACCCGTAACGGTTTCCTGCTCCCGCACAGCCATGATCGCCAGAATCAGGAGAAACGCGGCCGCTACGAGACTGACCACAATCCCCTGTCCGTACACCGGCTGCCGCGAGCGTTGCATCGTCGAGCCCACCGGCAAATCCGCCCGCGTTTCCAGCGGCATGTCACCTCTCGGATCTTCAGCGACATCATCCGGACGCGCTGAGTCGAGAAGTCCAGCTTCAGCCATCATGCCTTGTGAGCCTCCCTCGCCACCCCGTTCGTATCCGCCAATACTTTCAGGATTCACCCCTTTTCCGGTCAATTGTCCCACGCGGACAATAATCGCGAGCGGGAAACTGGCCCGTCCCGAAGGATTTCGAGGGTTCCGCCTCGAAACGCCGCTACAGTGGAGGCTCCCCCACCTGGCGTTTGTCCACCATCGAGTATCACGTCGACGGACTCGCCAAAGTAGTGTGCAACCTCATCGGCAGTCCGAGCTGGCAGCGCTCCTGACGGATTCGCGCTTGTGCAGGCAACGGCACCTCCTGCTTTTCCGATCACTTCGATCGCCAGCGGGTGATTCGGAACGCGGATGGCGACCAGACCATCGGCCCCGACAACTCCCGATGGAAGCGTCGTCTCGCATGGAATGGCCAGCGTCAGCGGACCAGGCCAGAACTCACCGAGCAGAGCCATGACCTTCAGGTCACGCGTATGGGTAACGATGTGCAAAAAATCAACCGAAGCCAGAAGGATTGGAATTGGTTTTGCCAGCGACCGGCCTTTGAGTGCAAAGATTCGGTCGATGGCTTCCGGATGGGAGAGCGATGCGGCAAGTCCATAGACCGTATCCGTCGGGATAGCGACGACCCCACCGCGCTCGATCTCCTCAGCCGTCCACTCGATAGCTCGAGGCGCCGACCGGTGAAGGACTGTCGATCGCTGGTGGCGACTCTGATCAGGTTGGTTCGTCACGGCATGATCCTCTCTCGCACCAAACTACAGCGATGCCTTGATCTGTGCCGCCAGCGCCTCTGAAATGCCTTCGACACTGGCAAGTTCGGCCTCGCTGGCCTGCCGGATCGCTTTCAATGAGCCGAACGTCCGGATCAGTGCGCGTCTGCGCTTTGGGCCAACACCGGGAATCGTATCCAGTCCGGATGAAAACGAGGTCTTCGTGCGCTTCTGTCGGTGAAACGATACGGCAAACCGATGCGCCTCGTCGCGGACCCGCTGCACCAGGAAAAGTGCCTGTGAATCACGCGGCAGGATCACTGGATACATCTGACCCGGCAGAAACAGCTCTTCATTCTCCTTGGCCAGTCCCACAATCGGAACTCGCATATCGACTGTTTCGAGTGCCGCCAACGCCGAGCTCAACTGTCCTTTGCCGCCGTCGACGATCACCAGGTCGGGCAACGCCGCCCACTTTGCTTCGGTGTCGGTCCCGGCATCGGCGGCTCGCTTGAACCGGCGGCGCACGACCTCCTCCATCATCGCAAAATCGTTACTGCCCTCGACCGTCTTGATCGTGAACCGCCGGTATTCCTTCTTCGCTGGCCGGCCATCGACGAACACCACCATACTCGCCACCGGATTAGTACCCTGCAGATTGGAAACGTCAAAGCACTCGATGCGCTTGGGAAGCCTCGGTAGATCGAGAGCCTCCGCCAGCTCGGTCAACGATGCCGTGGTCTTCATTTCATCCGACAGGTGCTTGATTCGGCTCTGCTCCAGATTGTCTGCCCCGCTCTTGGCTACCATCTGCACGAGCCCGCGTTTCTGGCCCCGCTGTGGCACCACAATCTCGACCCGGCCACCCCGTCGTTCTCGCAGCCACTCCAGAACCATCGGTGCATCTGCTTCCGGAATGGCATGTTGAAGGTACAGAAGTGGCGGAACCACGGCGGCATCGGCATAGAACTGTTCGACAAATCCGCCGATAACCGCACCCGGAACGTCTTCGATTCTGGCCAGCATCGGAAAGAACTCCGATCCGAGGAGCTTGCCATTTCGCAGAAACGCCACCTGCACTCCGGCGTCGCCGCCGGGTCCCTGGGCAACAGCAATCACATCCGCGTTCATGCCATCGGACGAGACCACCTTTTGGCGTTCAAGAACGTGCTTCACCGCTTCGATCCGATCGCGAACCTCGGCGGCTCGCTCGAAGTTCCAGGCGTCGGACGCCTGACGCATCTCCTCCTCCAGCGGCTCGATAATCTCATCTCCTCGCCCGCTCAGGAAAAGTGCGGCCGAGTCGATCGCGCGTCGATACGCGGTCTGGTCGGTCGCTCCGATACATGGCGCCAGACACTGCTTGATGTGGTAGTACAGACAGACACTTTCGTTCCCGGTGATCTTCTGTTCACATTTTCGGTACGGAAACAGCCGATTGAGCAGATTCAGTGCTTTGTAGGCCGAACCCGCCGAGGTATAGGGCCCGAAGTATCGCCCCCCATCCTGCACGATTCGGCGCGTCGAGATAATGCGCGGCCATTCCTCGTTCGTGATCTTCAGATAGGGATACGTCTTGCTGTCCTTCAGCATGACGTTGTACTTCGGCAGGTGTTTCTTGATCAGCTCGTTTTCGAGGATCAGCGCCTCCGACACCGAATCGGTCCGGATCACCGCGAAATCGACGACCTGCCGCACCAGCTCCCGGGTCTTGGGGTCCATGCCCCGCGGCGACTGGAAGTAGGAGCGCACCCGATTACGCAGCGCCTGAGCCTTTCCCACGTAGAGAATGGCCCCTTCTGCATCTTTGAGCTGATAAATGCCCGGTTCAAGCGGAAGCGCTGCAAGGCGTTGCTTGAGCGACGTGCGAGAGGTCGTCATAACCTACGAAGTATACGGGTTGGCCAGTCGCTGAGGCCGTGTCTCGCTTGCACGAATTCAATCGCTCAGCGAGTGACACATCATCCTGTACTGGGTTTCCTCAATCGAATGAACCAAAGTTTCGCCACTCCTTGAAAGTGCCCGTGGACAATGGGGGTTACACTCGGAATATGATCTCGACAACGTCGCAATGCGGAGCAAGCGCATGACCCGAATGAATGGTCCGACGATCCACGCTTCATTGTCGAACTGCGATCTGATCAAACGGATCGTTCGCGTCAGCATCGAGACCAATCGGATCGTGGCAAACCTGCCTCCGCTCAACGAGCGCAATGCCGACCTCTCCCGCCAAAAGGCGGTGTGGTAAATGGCAAGCGGCAATCATGCTCAGGAAGACATAAGAGCGCATTTTTCACGGGATTAATGTCGTTGAGTGAAGACCTCCGTCGGTTAGGACCCTATAGACACGTAGTATCTGCTACATTGCCGTTTGACACTACAGAACATATGATCTATTCTCTATCCACACGAGCACGGCGAGCAGGACCGATGCCGGCGCAGCAGATCATCCTGCCCGGGTTGGTACCCCGTCATCCGTACTCGGCGCCACATAGGGTCCCGGAATCGCCTCCCATAGAAGAGATCGCGGGCTCACGCCCCCACTCGGAAGGAGAGACGAGGAGTCACGAATTAGGAACCACCGAAGAATCGACTGCTCCCGCTACAAATAGTTCCTAGTTCCCAGTTCCTCCTTCCTGCCAGAGGAACCACGATTCGGCAAGGTCGACCCCGCCGCAGAT
>JBGTJM010000230.1:0-4444 GCA_041745115.1 Thermomicrobiales bacterium | reverse complement strand
ATTTGCGGCATAGAACGCCGGTACATTCAACACCGGGATCACAATCAGCCGTCCACTCACAAGGCGAGTCGGATCCAGCTCCTGAATCAGGTTCTTCAGGCCGACCGGTCCCTCGTACTCGTCTCCATGCGTTCCGCCAATCGCCAGCACGGTCATTCCCGGCTTGCCGGAGCACGCCACAAACAAAGGCACGCGCGTCCGACCCCAGGTACCATCTGACGTGAACGGAACGGAATACCGACGCACGCCATGACTGTCCCAATCGATCGCGTCGATCGGGGTGATATCGATCAGCATTTGCTTCTCCTGAGGTGAACACACAAGACGTCACACTGCCGGAAGCATCGCAAATTCAGGAATTACGTGCTCGTGTTCAGGCGGCAGCAAGGTACTCGCTGAGAATGTCCGCGCCGACAACACCGGTATGACAGGCAAGAATAATCCCCGCCGAGTCGGTCACAAAGGTCGTAGGCACAGACCTCACTCCCAGCCGAAGGGCCATCTCCTGTTCGCGCACAGCGTCCACGAAACGGACGCGCAATCCCGTGTCAGTGTTCGGCACGAGCTCTGCCAGAATGCTCTTCTGGCGATCGCAAGCAGCGCATCTCGGACCGAAAAACATCACTATCTCAGGATGTGTCCCTGAGCCAGCCACCAGCAGTTCACGGCCTCGCCACTTGGAAGCTCGTCGCAGTTCGATCCGCTTCGCCGCGTACCCGGCGGCGATCACAATTGCAATGAGCAACGCCGCCAGAGCTGTTCGTTCGATCATTGAGCGACCACGTCACGCTTGAGCGCTCGTTCGAGATGGAGAAACATGAAACACCCGGCGCAGAACCCAAACACCAGATTTACCAGCGCCAGCGACAGCACGACCGCGGCAAGCGCCCACCCCACAACGGCGAAATCAGCAAGAAGCAACACACCGGAAATCACCAGAAACACCGATCCGAGCACTTGCGCGAACCGATGCTGAGCAGGATCCTCGTTAACAACGTCGGCTTTCAGCAGACCCGACCTGCGCACCAGATGCCGGTAAATGAGTTGCAGCGGCCCGGAACCCGGCAACACAGCACCAATTGCCAGTGATAGTCCGAGAATCAGGACGATCCACGCCCCCGCATTTCCACCAACCACAAACGCCACAACGACCAGAACCACGATGCAGCTCTGATTCCATCGAAGCGCATTCCGGTCGATCGAAAACGAACCCTTGCTCGCGGTGTCAAAGCGCTCCATCAATCATCCAGTCATGAACCGCACTACTTGATCAACAACTGAATAATACATCAACCCGCGCATCTAACTCGCATGGCAGCAGAGAGTTCCGCACCAAACGCTCTACAGCACCCATGCACGGGTCTGATAATTGGCTTTGAGAGACCGGCCCCAATGGACTTTTCTGGAGCTCTGAGTTGACCTGCGTTCGTGTAGGCGTCTTAGCCTTGGGCTAAAGCCCGAGGTTCCGCAGCCGAATGATTCCTTCTCTGGCCCGACAGAGCCATCGACTGCGCCAATTCGTTCCCGCAACCGAAATCTCTACGGACACTGACTAGTCGTCAGACGCGCCCTCCACCCACTTACCCGATTCCTCATTCTTGTGGTACTTCGTCTTCACCGCCGACCAGGCAACCGCATGCGCACGGCTTTCATCCTGGTCGTACTGGTCCCAGGCGCTGTTGTACGCCTCTTTGTAGATGTCCTGCGCGTGAGACGGAAGATTGCCTCTCACGCTCTCTGGCAAGTCACTTCGTTTCCTGTATGGCATGATTGTTCCTTTCACAACTGAGGATTGCCGCTGAAACACCAGCACACTCCATGCCACACGGCCCGGAGATCCGCGATTGACCCCGCTCTCGGAGTCGATTATGTCATTGACTATTGCCGCCACTTTGCATGATGATGTCCATATATTCAATCCCGATGTGAGACGACGGGGCGCCGATGAACCGTGTTACCTACTCAACGCAAGCGCCGGGTATCCCTCTACCACGTACTCCAATTATTGGCCGTGCTGCTGAACGCGCCGCCGTCCAGGCCCTACTTCTGCGTGACGACGTCCCGCTGGTCACGATCACCGGTCCCGGAGGGGTCGGCAAAACACGGCTCGCACAGCAGGTCGCCGCGGACATGGACGACCGCTTCCCGGGCGAGATCCGATTCGTCTCCTTGGCGGCAATTCGAGACCCCTCTCTTGTCGTGCCAGCCATCGCTCAGAACGTGGGTTTGGTCGCGCTCAGCGGCCGTACTCCCAAAACCGGACTTCAGCAGTTTCTTAGGGATAGGGACTATCTCCTGGTGCTCGACAACTTCGAGCAGGTGGCCGGCGCGGCGTCCGAAATCGGCGATCTTCTCGATGCATGTCCCGGCTTGAAAATTATCGTTACCAGCCGGGAATCACTCCGCATCGCCTATGAGCAGGAGTTTCCGGTGCGGCCACTCGCATTGCCCGAACGTGTGAGCCGGGCGCAAACAGGCCAGCTCGAGTCGGAAGCGACCACCCTTTTCGTTCAGCGAGCAAGAGCTGTCCGACCCGATTTCTCTGTTACCGATGAGACGGCAGCGACAATCGCAGAGATTTGCATCCGACTGGACGGATTGCCCCTGGCCATCGAGCTGGCTGCCGCGCGGACCAAGCTGCTCAGCCCCAAAGCAATACTGGCAAGACTTGTAGATCGATTCACCCTGTTGAGCCGTGACTCCCGAGACGTGCCGCCGCGCCTTCGCACCATGCGGGACGCCGTCGGCTGGAGCTATGACCTCCTGAGCGATGACGAACGAGAGCTCTTTCGCTTGCTTTCCGTCTTTCCCGGTGGCTTCACGATCGAAGCCGCTGAGGCGCTGACTCGGAAACAACACGACTCAGTGAATGCCGAATCTGCCTCGATCGATCCGGATAGGAGTCTGGCGCACCCGGCAGGCCAATCGCTACTCGACGGGGTTTCCTCCCTCCTCGACAAGAGTCTCCTCCTCCAGACCGACCAATCGTCTGATCAGCCTCGCTTCGGCATGTTCGAAACCATCCGTGCTTTCGCTCAGGAGCAACTCGAGGCGCATGGTGAGGCAGAAGCCACCCGTCAGGCGATGGCCAGCTGGTTGGTCGAGCTGACCGAGCCGGCATTCTCGGAACAATTCGGGCCACGCCAGCGCTACTGGACGGATATGCTGGAAGCCGAGCACGATAACCTTCGTGCAGTCCTCCGCTGGGCGATCGATCGAGAGGATGTGGAGACGGCAAGAAGATTGATCAGGGCTGCCCTGCTCTTCTGGCACATCAGCGGCCGGTTTGGCGAAGGCCGATCGTGGGCAGAAGAGACGCTGACAATCTCGCCTCAGTCTCAAAGCCCAGCGACGAGAAGCAGCCTGCTGCTGGTGGCCGCGTGGATGACATTTTACGAAGGACACGTCGAACGTGCGCTGGAGCTTGCCAAACAGTCCACGTCCGAGGCGAAGACGGCTGGTGGAGGCTTCTTACTGGCCCAGGCCCATCACGCCAATTCCCAGATCGCCGAAGTTCAGGGACGGTTCGAGGAGGCCGTCCTCCTCCTCGAAGAGGCGCTTCGGCTTTATCGCGACAGCGGTGACGTCATATGGCCGCCACACCTGCTGAACGCGCTCGGGCATGCGGCATACGAGGGAGGCGACATCCCCGCGGCGACCCGGTATTTCGAAACCGCGCTTTCAGAGTTTCGAGCCCTCGGCAATACCTACGGTGAGGGGATTGTCCTGACGAACGTGGCCAAAGTTTCCAGGGCTCATCATCGGTACGACCGGGCGATCTTCCTGTTCCAGGAGAGTCTCCGCTTGCGCTGGGAGCATCGGGATAGACTCGGCATTGTTGGCTGTCTTCGAGGCCTGGCCACAACGCAAGCCCTGGCTGATGACTACCTGGCCGCCGCCCGGCTCTACGGAGCCTGCGAAGCGTTGAGGGAAGCAATCGGAGCGACGTTGCCCCCACATCATACCCGCTACTTGCGAACAGTTGAACTAGTCAGGACAAAACTGGGAGAAGAGTCCTTCCTCGAGGCATGGAATGCTGGGCGAGCAGCGCCGCTGGAGTATATCGTGGCCGAGGCGGTCAACGACCATACAGATCAAGTTGAGTATTCCACAGAATCAAAAGAAGTCCCTCGACCTCACGACCTCACTCGCCGCGAGCTTGAAGTCCTTGCCCTTGTCCGCGAAGGTCGCTCGAATCGGGAAATCGCCGAACAACTCTTCATCGGCGAGCGCACCGCCCAGACCCACGTCCAGCACATTCTCGACAAGCTTGACGTGAATACGCGTGCGGCGGCAGCCGCCCTCGCTGTCGAGCAAGGGCTCATCTAGGGCGGAAACCTCTGTCCCTCATTGCGAGGGCAACGCTTGAACTGCCATTTCCAACGAAATTGAACTACGTAGTACGTACCCCCAAATCGACATGCGGAATCCGCTGATCGGCTGA
>JBGTJM010000229.1:0-6690 GCA_041745115.1 Thermomicrobiales bacterium | reverse complement strand
CAACAAAAAGGAGCAAGCCCATCACCACAAACATCGTGGCCATAGAGTTCGTGACCGAAACCGGCCCAACTTTGAACAATTCCTCAGCCGCTAGCTCGATGTGGACTTCCATTACCGCGAGCGCTCCCTGCAGAACCTACAATTCGTCTTTCCCGGAGTGAGCCGATCGGCGGCCCGCAAATCTGACAATTTGCCTTGTGACAACTTTGGGCGTCTCATCGGGTTTCCCCATCATCGCAAGCTCGTAGAGTTGATATCCAGCCGCTGCCAGGCCCAAACTCACTCCGATTAGCGTCAGGATCGGACTCGTATCGAGCCACCGGTCCAGCAAAATCCCGCCAACGACGCACAAAATGATGCTCACCACAATAGAACAGCCTAGTCCTGCTGCGACTCCGGCTGCTCGTGCGTCGTTCCTGTCCAGTGGCGAAGGCGTCGGCATCGATGCCTCAGAACCTCCCCTGATTCGATTGCGAACTTTATCACAATCTCGAAATTGTTGCGACCATCCCGGGATGCTAATCTCCCATGTCGCTCCCACTTCTTAGGGGGCTGATTTCGCGACGTTCCCGATGATTCAGTTGTGAAAGATCCCATGTCCGAATCGACAACGGCCGAGACGTCATCGGCAATTCCACCAATGACTCGGGCCACAGTTTTCGGACTGGCATTGCCAATCATCGGCGAGCAGATGCTGCACACCCTTGTCGTCGCCGTCGACACCTACCTCGTTGCACGCTTGGGCAAGGAATCTGTTGCAGGCGTTGGCATCGCCGTGGAGTTCATCTATTTCATCATCGCGATACTGATTGCTCTCGAAATCGGCACTACAGTTCTCGTCTCTCAGGCGTTCGGCCGTGGCGATATGGATCGAGTAGTTCTCCTCGCTCGCCAGGCTTTCGCCTGGGGTATTGCGCTGGCGTTTCCCGTCTCCGTTCTCGGGTACCTGGCCTCTCCTCACATCGTTGGGCTATTCGGCCTCGAGCCAGAGGTGGCCCGCATTGCCAACATCTACCTGCAGATCACTGCTGCAACGTCCATTTTCCTGCTCATCACGTTTATCGGCGGCTCGATCTTCCGCGGCTGCGGAGACAGCAGGACACCCCTCTATGCAGCGGTAGTGGCGAATGTGGTCAATGTCATCGTCTCCTACGGACTCATCTTTGGCAAACTCGGCATGCCAGAGCTCGGTGTGGCCGGAAGCGCCTGGGGCGCAGCGGTGGCGCGTGCCTGCTCTGCATTTCTGCTGGTCGGACTTCTCTATTCTGGTCGGCGGGGAATCGCTATTCGCGGTGGAGGGTCGTGGAAGCTCCAACTGGCGGTTGGCAGATCCCTCTTTCGGCTCGGACTTCCAGCATCCATGGAGCAAGTGATCGCATCTGCGGGATTCGTTACGATGCTCGCCGTAGTTGCACTGATCGGCACATCCGCTCTCGCTGCCCAGCAGATCGCCTTTACTGCGCTGGCAATCGCATTCATGCCCGGTTTCGGATTTGGACTTGCAGCGACGGCATTAATTGGCCAGTGCATCGGCGCCAATCGCCTCGAAGACGCTGGGATTGCTTCGCGAATAGCAGAAAACTGGGCCATCATCTGGATGTCCATCGGTGGCATCGCGTACTTTGTGTTCGCTCCGCAGATCATGCGGATTTTCACTGACGAATCCGATGTGATCGAGGCTGGCGTCGACGGGCTTCGCGCATTGGCAGTAGGGCTCCCCATCTGGGCGGTCTGGTCCGTCTACGGTGGATCGCTGCGTGGCATTGGGGACACCGTAACGCCGATGTTGACGAACGGCGGCACGGTCTGGGCTTCGGTAGCAATGGCGTTCATCTGGGTCCGGTACTTCGATGGCGGTCTGGGCGCAGTCTGGCTGACGTTCTTCTTTACCGCACCTCTTGGGGCTGCCTTCAATCGGTCGAGGTACTGGCGAAGAATCCGCAGCGGCAAGATCGTGCCGGTCGGAGCGCTCTTTCCGCATTAACTGACCCCCGACCTGATCGAGTCATTGTTCGGAAAAACTCGTCGGTCGGCCCGCACAATCTCTCCACTTAGACATCAACTGTCGTTGCGTCGAGACACATTGTGGTGCTTGATCGGCGAAACGTCCGGCATCCAGAACTGGCATTCCGCTTTGCGCAATAAATTCAGGGCTCGCAGCGTCGGAGATGGCGTGAGCACCCCAAACTGAATCAATCCATTGTCCTGAGCGCATTCGGCTGGCGAAGTCACCCAGCCAGCCTCACTTTCCCGGTTATCCAGCCGGTATTCTCGAATCGCGACAGTACGTAGGCGCAACCGTCAGCACGAAATGTCGACCACCAATAGTGGTAAGTCGCTTGACGTCGCTTTTTCGCGGCCCGTATCATCGCCAGCGGGGAATGGGTGAGAGATATCCCGGTCCTGATGCCTTCCCGGCATTGGACCTGTGCTTTCACCCTGCCACCACAACCGACGCGTCCTCCCAATGGGGACAACACGTATTGCGAAGGAGCATGACGATGGAGGGTATTCTGCCCTTCGTCCTCGAGGCAATCCTCGTCGTCGGTTTGACTGCTTTGGTGACCTACCTTCTCCTCGAAAGGAGATCCCAGTCACGCATTCGGTTGGCTCAGCTAGACGCCGACCGCATCATCGCCGAAGCTGAAGACCATCGACGAACAGCCGCCATCGAGGCGAAAGACGAGGCAATGAGGTTGCGGGCCGAGCTCGACAGGGAGCTGGGTATTCGCCGCAAAGAAGTCGATCGGATCGAACGAAGAATCGAGCAAAAGGAAGAGAATATCGACCGAAAGCTCCAGTCTGTGGAGCAACGCGATCAAAATGTACGGAAAGGTGAGCAGCAGCTCGAACGAAGCAAAGAGTCATGGGAAGTCGAGCGCTCGAAGCAACAGGCGACCCTCGAACAGGAGCGCAACCGGCACATCCAGGAATTGGAGCGTGTTGCCGGACTCACCGCCGAGGAAGCACGCAACGAGCTGGTAGCAGAAGTCGAATCTGAAGCCCGTTCGCTGGCCGCCAAGAGAGTCCACGAAATCGAGATGGAAGTGCACGAGGAAGCCGACCGGCGCTCGCGCAAAATCCTGGCGACCACTATCCAGAGGATCGCTACCGACTACATCGCCGAATCGACAGTCTCGGTCGTTCCGCTGCCAAGCGATGACATGAAAGGCAGAATCATCGGACGCGAAGGCCGCAACATTCGTGCCCTCGAGCAGGCGACAGGAGTCGATCTGATTGTCGATGACACACCTGAGGTCATTATGATCTCGGCATTCGATCCTCTGCGCAGGGAGCTCGCGAGGCGCGTACTTTCGCGCCTACTTCAGGACGGTCGCATCCATCCAACCAGGATTGAGGAGGTCGTCAACAAGGCGCAGGTCGAACTCGACCAGACAATTCGAGAAGAGGGCGAGCGTGTGGCATACGAAGCCAACGTCGTCGGCCTTCATCCCGACCTGATCAAGCTGCTTGGTCGGCTGAAATACCGCACGAGCTATGGCCAGAACGTTCTTGCCCATTCACTCGAAGCATCGGTTATTGCTGGAGCGCTTGCCGCCGAGATTGGTGCCGACATCAACGTCTGCAAGACGGCAGGGCTGCTTCACGATATTGGCAAGGCGGTAGACCATGAAGTCGAAGGTCCGCACGCCCTGATCGGCGCCGACATCGCAAAGCGGCTTGGGCGTTCCGCCAAGATCGTCCACGCGATCGCCGCTCACCACGGCGAGGAAGAACCACTAACTGTTGAGGCATTCATTGTTGCCACGTCTGACGCCATCAGCGGGGCCAGACCAGGTGCCCGACGTGAAATGGTCGAAACGTATGTCAAGCGCCTTGAAGCGCTCGAAGGAGTCGCCAACTCGTTCGATGGTGTCGACAAGTCATTCGCGATTCAGGCCGGTCGAGAGGTCCGCGTACTCGTTTCCCCGAATCGCATCGACGATCTCGCCGCCAGCCAATTGGCACTGGACGTAGTGAAAAAGATCGAAGAGACTCTCGAATACCCAGGGCAGATCAAGGTCACGGTTATCCGTGAAACCCGCTCCACCGAATACGCCCGGTAACCTCGAAAAGCTCATATCACGGGTCGCGAAGACATTCGCGACCCGTGATCGCCTTAGCAACGAGCCAGTTTCCAACACATAAACAGGAAGTTGAAGTAAACTTCGACCCGGTCGCAGGTTGGAGAAGTTCACCTCGCGCGCCAATCGGCTGGCTGAATGTGAAGTGCCAGATCCATTGCGCGGACTGAGGCGAGTTTTGTATGCAACCAGAATCGTTGATGTCTGTGGCCAATTGTCAGCGCTGTGTGAAAGTACAGCGCTTGTTGATTCAGCGTCTTTTCCTGAGAGAAGTCGCGCACGTCCCGGCCGACCTGGTGGTCGGTTCCATCTGATAACGGAGTTCGCAAATATGGACCGTTTCTTCAGCAAACTCGATCTTCGTGACATCAAAATCAAGCCCGAGGGCAACCGGTTCCTCCCCACCGAAGATGACACAGTCGAGGAAGAAGCCGATACCGAGATTGAATTTCAGTCCACTGATATCGAACCACTTGTGGAGCCGGCGAAATTCGTAGAGCCAGTGACATTCAATGAATTGGAAGCTGTCGAGGTTCCCCAGGAAGAGCCAGTTCAAGTGTTTGCCTCCACCCACGTAGCCGAGTCTCCACTCTCCAGCAGCCATGTCAATGGCGCAGCCCTCGATTTCATTCCAGGTGACGATGTCGAAGAGGTTGCGTACGACAACGGTGAAGTATTGAAGGTGTCAGCGCGCTCGAGGCCCAGCGCTGTTGCTGGAGCCATCGCAGGAGTTGTGCGGGACGCTGGCCGAGCCGAAGTGCAGGCAATTGGCGCCGGAGCAACCAATCAGGCCGTAAAGGCCGTAGCGATCGCTCGTGACTACCTCCTCGAATCTGGGATAGATGCCATCTGCGTCCCAGCGTTCATCGATGTCACGATTGACAACGAGGAGCGTACCGCGATTCGCCTCGTGGTTGAAGCACGGTAGCATTGTCCAGTTCAGATTCCAAAGTCAGCTCGAATATCTGTACCGTCGACCTACATTGCCACTCGACTGCATCCGACGGATTCCTGACGCCACATGATCTGGTGCACAAGGCTTTGGCAAGCGGACTTCGCGTCATTGCATTGACTGATCACGACTCCACTGCTGGACATCTGGAGGCGCATGCTGCTTCCGCTGAGACGGAACTCGAGGTGATTCCGGGCATTGAGCTAAGTTCCAACCTTGACTCAGAGGAATTTCACCTGCTGGGGTATTTCGTCGACCGCGAAAATCCCCAGCTCATTTCTCATCTGAGATGGTGCCAGGAGAAGCGAGTAGCGCGAATTCAGGAGATGTGTCAGAAACTGGCCCAGCTGGGCCTTCCTGTCACCTACGAAGACGTGATGACGCACGCCGGACCGGGCTCTGTTGGTCGTCCACATGTGGCCCTGGTGCTCATTCAATCAGGGCTCGCCAGCTCAATTGGTGAGGCATTCAGCAAGTACCTGGCCGTCGGCCGACCCGGCTACGTACCGCGCGAGAACGTCGATCCATTCGCAGCCATTTCGGTGATTCGCGAAGCTGGCGGTGTTGCCGTCCTCGCTCACCCGTTGTCAGTTGGTGAATATCGACTCCATCTTCCGGCTCTCGTAGACTCAGGTCTGGAAGGACTCGAGTCGTACTATGGAGAATATGACCAGAACGCCAGAGAGCGACTCGCGTCTGACGCCCGGCGCTGGGGCCTCATCGCCACCGGTGGGAGCGACTACCATGGCGACGGGTTCAAAGAGGGCCGTGGAATTGGCTCGGTTTACGTGCCGCCAGCGGTCGCGGAGGAGTTGCGAGCTGCCGCTGGACTCTGATCAACGCCGCTCAGTTCAAGGACGCCCCTTTCGAGAGCGAGAACGACCTGATGTCCCTCACCGCTGATCCACATGGTTCTCCGACTGCGACCGGAATCATTCTGGCCGGCGGGCAAGGCACGCGCTTTGGGGCCGCCGACAAGGTCATGACCCAGCTCGCCGGCCGGCCGATGCTCGCCTGGGTACTCGATGCATTCGAACAGGCCTTGCTCGTCGATGGCGTCGTGGTGGTCGTTGGCCTGCACATCCAAAGCGAAGTTGAACATTTGGTCGCCCATTCTGGCTGGTCGAAAGTAGAAGCAGTTGTAGCCGGTGGAGATCTTCGTCAGGATTCGATGCGAATCGGCTTGAGCTGCGTCAAACCCTCAATGTCCTTCGTCGCAGTTCATGATGGCGCAAGGCCCCTTGTGACTCCCGATGACATCGATCACTGCATCATGGCTGCCAGCAACGAACACGCAGCGATAGTGGCGTCACCGGTCACCGATACGATCAAGTTTGTCAATCAGGGTTTGGTCGAGTCAACCCTTCCTCGCGAACGGCTCATGGCTGCCCAGACGCCTCAAGTCGCGTACCGCGCCGTGCTCCTCGAAGCGATGATGAAGGCCGAACAGCACGGGCGGTTCTTCACAGATGAGGCAGGGCTGCTGGAGTGGTTTGGCCACGCAGTCGCGATTGTTCCAGCCACATCGCCGAATCCGAAAGTCACGGTTGCGAGCGACCTGATCACCGCAGAGGCACTTCTTCGCGCACGCAATGTGACACCGCCATGACGAATATTCGCACGGGAATTGGCTACGATGTACACCGGTTTGCC
>JBGTJM010000228.1:0-3602 GCA_041745115.1 Thermomicrobiales bacterium | reverse complement strand
GGCGCCTCGAGCATTGTTGCGCCAGCACAAGCCCCTGCTCTTCCTGAGACAATACCATTTGGCACACTTCAAGAGGAGGAGCCTTGCTCAATGTCCGACGACGACCAGGAGAATGGCACCTGGCTGGATAGTGTCAATTTCGCTGCAGCGCGGGCGCCACTTGCACTTTCGATCGACATCGGTTCATCGTCGATCCGATCGATGGTTTTCGACTGCGATGGACGCTCGATTGCCGATTGTTCCGTTCAGATTCCGTACGAGCTGGATAGCGGCGACGACGGACAGGTGACGATCGACGCAGACCGCGTTCTTCACACCACGGTCGCTTGCATCGATGGGTCACATGCGGCGCTTCTGCAGCACAACTCATACGTCTCAGCAGTGGGCATTTCCTGTTTCTGGCACAGCCTGCTTGGTCTGAACGAAAACGGCGAACCATCGACTCCTGTTTACCACCTGGCCGACAATCGCTCCGCGGACATCGTGGATAACCTGCGGTTAAAGCTCGACGAGCACGCCTGGAAACGCGTTGTCGGAACCCGTTTCCATTCCAGCTACTGGCCCGCCAAGCTTCTGTGGCTGCGCAATCTTCGGCCAGAAGCCGAACGCCAGGTGACGACCTGGGTTTCGATTGCTGATTTCCTCTCCGCCGAGCTCAACGGTGAAACCCGTACCTCCCTGTGCATGGCCTCTGGAACTGGCATTTGCGACCTGTCATCCGGCGAGTGGTCCCTGCCCCTGTGCAACGAACTTGGAATATCGTCCAGCGCGTTGCCCACAATCGTTGATCGCATGGATGCGCTCGCGTTGCAGGAGCCATGGAGGAGTCGCTGGCCGATGCTCAGAGACGCGCAATGGTTCCCTCCACTCGGGGACGGAGCCTGTGCAAACGTAGGTTGTGGGGCAACAACGCAACGACGCATTGCCGTCACGCTTGGCACTACCGGAGCGATGCGGGTGATGTCTGCCAGCCGTGTGGGCGATCCGGTTGAGGTCCCGGACGAACTCTGGACGTATCGGCTCGATCGCTCCTCGATTTTGCACGGAGGGGCAATAACCAACGGCGGGAGCTGGCTCGATTTTCTTCGGGACATCATCAGGGATGATGACGCATCGGTGCTGGACGATGCATTTGCTAGTGAACCGGCTGCACATGGTCTCACCGTCCTTCCGTTTCTGGCAGGTGAGCGATCTCCCATCTGGAATGATCGGGCCAGAGCGGTCATTGCCGGTCTGGATTCCGCGACAACGCGAACCGATCTCATTCGCGCTGGCCTTGAGGCGGTCGCTCATCGATTGGCTCTTGTATATACGGCAATAGCACCCGTCGCTGACGAGGACCACCAGGTCGTGGCAAACGGTGCTGCACTTCTCAAATCCCCGGGTTGGCAGCAGATCGTCTCAGACGCATTGGGTCACGAACTGGTAGCGCTGCCGGCACCGTTGGAAGCATCGGCGCGAGGTGCGGCACTTTGTGCCCTCGAAGCCGCTGGACTCATTCCCGACCTCGACACGAGTGCCGATCCTGTCAAAAATGCAAAGGTCCTGATTCCTGACTTGTCAGCAACAATGGTGTACCGGCGTGAGCGGGATCGGCAGGAAAGATTGCGAGCGTTGCTTTACCCGGGTTCGACATCCTGGGACGCCTGACCATACCTGGGGAGGGCTCTTGCCACGACTGCTAGACTCCATTCGGCGTCGCACCGTTGTACCCGACAAATGAGCCAGAAAACAGGAGCTTCGATGAGCACAGAGGGACGCTTGCTAGCAATCTTCGCCCACCCGGATGACGAGTCCTTCACCTGCGGAGGAACGCTTGCTCTGGCGCGACAGCAGGGGTTGGAGGTTGCAGTAGTTTCCGCAACACGCGGCGAAGTCGGCGAAATCGCAGACGGTGTGGATGCCACGCCAGCAACGCTCGGTGAAGCTCGCGAAGCGGAGCTCCGCTCTGCGATGCTGGAGTTGGGGATCGACGATGTCCGATTTATCGGCTACCGCGACTCAGGGATGGCTGGCACGGCCGACAACGACCATCCTGACGCTCTGGCAAAGGAATCAATCGAGAACCTTGCTCAGAAGATTCTCGGCATTTTCGACAATTTCTCCCCTACCGTCGTGGTGACGTTTGATCATGAAGGGATTTACCGCCACCCTGATCACATAGCCGTTCACCATGGCGTAGTGTCGGCGGTAGAGATTGCTGATCGAAACCCACAGCATCATCGACCGGACTGGCTCTCGTTTGCTGTGGTTCCACGAGAGTTCTTCCTCGAAGTCTGGAATAGACCAGGAAACCCTTTTGAAGCAGTACCCTACGACCAGCTCATCACCATGGGTACGCCAAGGAACGAGATCACCCACATCAACGACGTCTCGGCCGTCAAAAAGGCGAAGCTGGCAGCAATCCTCGCTCATCGCACACAGTTTGGTGACGAAGGCATCGCTTCTCAGCTCGACGATGACACGGCAGAGCTCATGCTCACGTTCGAGCACTTCAAAGCGTTCCAACTGCCCTGGCAAGACCAACTCGCAGCTTCCGAGGTCGTAGCGAAACTGTTCACAGCAACAGACTGACATTCACAAGCAGCCGGCGAACTAGATCTTCGCCGGCTGTTTGGCTTCTCTATGCGACAGTCTATTGCCGCATCGCCTGCACTTCGAGATGAATCTTGACCTCTTCGCCGACGAGGAATCCTCCAGCCTCCAGAGCCACATTCCAATTCAGCTCGAAGTCCTTCCGATTGATCTTGGTAGTGCCTTCGAACCCAGCCACAGTGGCACCGTAGGGGTTCACTCCCACTCCATTCTTCTGCGCCTGTATCTCGACCGGACGCGTAATCGCACCAATAGTCAGGTTTCCGAGCAGCCGAAATCGATCCGCGCTCTCAGGAACAACCTCAGTGCTTTCAAATCGAAGTGACGGGTACTGTTCGACATTGAAGAAATCAGCTGAACGCAAATGCTCGTCACGCTTTTCGTCTCGAGTAGTCACCGACGACGCGTCGATCTCGACAATCACTCGGGAATCTGCCAGATTCTCCTCATCGAGGTGGATCTCTCCACTGATACCAGTGAATGAACCCTTTACCGTCGAGAACATCATGTGTTTGACAGCGAACTCGGACTGAGAATGAGAGGGATCGATGGTCCAGGTCGAGACACCCGTTGCATTGACAGTTGCGGTCATTTGATTACCTCCAAATCGGGTACTGAAGCATGTCAGCACGAAAAACGATTACGAAGTGACTTACACTACGTGAGTAACTCTAAATGCGTACGCTAGGGATTGTCAAGCTACTTACATTATGTTAGGGTTGCGGCATGGATAGTCAAGAGGCCTCCGCTACATTTTGTCCCTACTATCATCAGGCGATCGAATTAATCGGCCGTCGCTGGACCGGTGCCATCCTTCGCGCGATATTTGGCGGCCATAACCGGTTCTCGGACATCGCTCACGCGGTTCCTGGTTTGAGTGATCGCCTGCTTTCAGAGCGCCTGAAGGAGCTGGAGGCTGAAGGGGTTGTCGTGCGGAACGTCTACCCTGAAACGCCAGTGCGGATTGAGTACTGCCTGACGGAAAAGGGACGAGCGCTGGGAGAAGT
>JBGTJM010000227.1:0-15379 GCA_041745115.1 Thermomicrobiales bacterium | reverse complement strand
GCAGAGGTGGCATCCGCCGCCGGCGACTTCCAGCGTGCCATACCCGACAAACAGGAGTGCGTCCGGCTGTTTCATGAGACTGGCGACCCCCGCGCTACGGCGCTGGCAATCGGCGATCTGGCGGGCCTGGCCGCGCGCATTGGGCAGCCGTCCACAGCCATCCGGCTCTTTGGAGCGGTTGAATCAATCCGTCAACAGACCAACGGTGACGAATTGTCTGTGGCTCGACCAGGCCATCTCGCTTTGATTCAGGCTGCCAGGACCGCGGTCGGCGACCGGTTCGCCGATCTGGCATGGAACGAGGGCAGAGAACTCACGCTGGGGCAAGCAGTGCAGGAAGCGTTAGCCGTATCGATGCCCAGTTCAGGCCACTCTGGCAGAAACAGGCGAACGGGCCAACTTGCGCTCACCCGCAGGGAGCTCGACGTGCTTCGCCTTGTCGCCACCGGCGCAACCGACCAGCAAATTGCCGATTCGCTGTTCATCGCCAACCGCACCGTCACCACACATATCACCAGCATTCTCGGAAAACTGAACGTTGAAAACCGTACAGCCGCCGCCGCACTCGCAACCCGGACCGGTCTCGTGTAGCGCGTCGTAGCTAAAGCCTGAGACGCGAATCCAAGGCTCGACGCTCGCAACGGTTCGGCGTCCGTAGCGAAGCTCGCTGTGGTAGGCACCTGACAAGTTGCTCACATCCTCCAGTCGCGTGTTGGCGGTTCACATTCACTTGGGGCGATAGTTGTCCTGCCAAAATACGTAAATCCTACGATGTTCCCGAGCTCCAGTCCGGCAATCATGCCAGAACATCACCCGGTGATAGAAAACCGATTGGACGAGATTGGAGTCAAACCATGCAAAACGAAGATACGCGTGGCCGTATCGCCCAACGTTGCCTGGGCGAGGCACTTGCCGTTCAGGACATGCTCGGGAACGCAGTCGAGCCTCCCAACCTGCTGGAACGTATCGCTGATCGACTCAGGACAGCGATTCGCCGGAAACCATTTTTGGACTCACCTAGTCCAAACATGACTCAGGCCACCGATCGACTCGACGTGCTCAACATCACCAGCGGTCGCCGCACATCGCATTGAGTCGCTCGCCTGAACTCACCAAAAGCTTGCCCGCATCTACCAACTTTCTGTTCGATTCCGCTTCTCTATGACTCGTATCGCACATATCAAAGGAGAGACACCATGTTGAGCAACGCGACCTCAAGAAAAGAGCTTGGTCAGACACTTCAGAACGCACGTTCTATCTCCAGGAGAAAAGCATTGAAGCTCTCCGCGGCAGCGAGCCTCGGAATCGGGCTGGGGCATCGCTTGCCCAATTATGTTCCGACAATGGCCTCCTCACTGAGCGCTCTCCAGCAAACCTCGCTCAACGGAGGCATCCATCGGTTCACGATCGGAGACTTCGAGTGCCGGATTTTCGACGACGGAGAATACGGATTTCCTGCACAACTCGTCGCAATCAATGCTGGACCAGCGGAACTCGCGAGTGAAGTCGCTGCGAGCGGTCGACAAATGGACTATCTGCCAACCACGATGAACATCCTGCTGGTCGACACAGGCTCAGAACTTGTGCTGTTCGACACCGGGTTCGGGCACTTGAGTGCCGAGACCGGATTGCTGGGAAGCGGTCTGGAGAGTGAAGGGATCGCCCCCGGAGACATCGACATTGTCGTGCTTTCGCACATGCACGCCGATCATTACGGCGGGGCGTTGAGTGCAACAGGTGAGTCTGTATTCTCGAACGCTCGTTACCTTATGAACGCCACTGAGCATGAGTACTGGTGGAGCGAGCCGGATCTCGCTGAACTTCCGTTGGACGAAGACTTCAAGCAGTTCTTCCGAGAAGCCGCAAAAGGCACCCTCATTGGGCTGGAAAGCCAGATTGAGCTCATCGAGCCCGGAGCTGAAATCGTACCCGGTATCCTGGCGCTGGAAGCGTACGGACATACTCCGGGACACCTCGCATTTCAGCTCACTCACGGGGAAGAAGCGCTGCTCCACATCGTGGACGCAGTGGGAGATGAGATGCACCTTTCACACCCCGATTGGTTCCTCGCTCCAGAATCCTGGCCCGCCGCCGCGATGCTAACCAGACGAGCCCTTCTGAATCGGGCGGTAGCTGAAGACCTCGCGGTTCTCGCTTTTCATTTGCCCTTTCCGGGACTGGGAAAAGTCAGCTCTGACGGCGACGGCTGGAACTGGCTGCCTACCATCTAGCAATTTGTCAACGCATCCATGGCAGCGTCGAGAGCCGGTGCGTTTTCCCGCACCGGCTCTTTTCGACAGCGCCGGCCAATGGATGTGGACGACACCACGTGCCGCCGGTTCATGTGCGAATCAATTGCGCTCTATTGAACGCCTAGTCAGTGTCGAATCACGCCGAATACCACAAGTCGTTCAACCTGTAATTTAGCAGGTTTCGTGTGCCGGCGAAATACTGAATCCCAGGTCGAGCTATACGTTCAGTGCTCAGTTGCTGATATGAGTCCCGATGCCCGAATCCGCGGCGCAACGGCCGGAAAAACGACGTGCAGATTTCACACCGTACCTGTCTGGATTCGCACTGTCCGCAGTCTTCAGAAATCCTCGGCCTGTCGCCAACTTCAAAGTACACTTCCGCCGCGTCCTTCTGTGAGCGCGGCTCTCGCAAAGAGCTCTACTGGAATGAAATCTGCGGCTGTTGTTCAACCAATCGAATCTCTCGATAGCTCCCTGGAACGCCCGCTCTCAGTGGGGCTGTCTACTCAACTCACATCATTCATTGGCCGTGAAGACGAACTCTCCTGGATCGCGAAACGGCTTGAGGCTGGACAGCGCCTCCTGACCATCACCGGTCCCGGCGGCGTCGGCAAAACACGCCTGGCATTGGCGGCTGCCTCACTGCTCAACGCTCGCTCGACATTTGACGACGGGGTCGTCGTGGTGGCTCTGGCTCAGGTGGCAGATGAGTCACTGGTCGTTCCTACGATCGCGCGAGCGTTGGATGTAGTTGTGGAGGATGGCCGTCAGCCTGTTCATCGCCTTGAGGCCCTACAGGGACGGAAATTGCTCCTGGTACTGGACAATCTGGAGCACGTTGTCGGAGCAGCGATCGAGCTCCATCAACTTCTCGATGAACTCCCCGATCTCTCGCTCCTGGTTACCAGTCGTCGGGCACTTCGAGTGAGTGGCGAGCAGGAATTCGCCCTTTCTCCGCTGGCTGTGCCGGAGTCTGGTTCTTCCGCCGCGCTGGACCAGCTTCTTCAGTTCCCCTCCATCGCGCTATTTGTCGACCGCGCGGCCGCGTCAAATCCGCAATTCTCGCTGACCGAAGTGAACGCTTCCGCGGTTGTTACGATATGCACGCGTCTGGATGGTTTGCCGCTGGCAATCGAGCTGGCTGCTGCGAGAATCAGGATGCTGTCTCCGCAGGCACTTGCATCGCGGCTAAGCGGGCGTCTTCAGCTACTTACGGCTGGGCCCAGAGATGCTCCACGCCGGCAACAAACGCTGCGTGAAACAATCTCCTGGAGTTTCGAGCTACTGACTGAGGAAGAGCGGCTGCTTTTCAGACTTATCTCTGTGTTCTCTGGCGGCGCATCGCTGGAGGCTGTAGAGGCCGTCGTACTTCGCGCTGCTCCTCAATTGGCGCCTGACACGCTGGCAGGTGTGGCTGCTCTGGTCGATCACTCCCTTCTGGTCAAAGAAGCAGAGGCAGCTGGAGAGTCCAGGTTCCGCATGCTGGAAACGATCCGTGAATTCGGACTCGATGAGCTCGAGGCTAGCGGAGCCGCCTCCTCGGCCCGGGATGCGCACGCGGAGTACTTTGTGGAGCAGGCAGAACGATCGGCAGAGGGCGAATATGGCGCACTCGAATCGTCTCTGCTCCGCAAGCTCGAACCCGACCTCGGAAATGTTCGGGCGGCCCTCACCTGGTTGCTTGCGCAACAGCCGTTCGACTCTCCAAGGGCGAACCTCGGATTGCGGTTGGCGGGAGCGATGGTTCGTTTCTGGGATGTGAGAGGTTACCTTCAGGAGGAATACGATTGGCTCACACGCGCGCTCTCCATGGTGAAAGCGGGGCCCACGCGAGAACGAGCGACGGCGCTTACCGCTCTTGGCGTCAATTGCTGGTTCACCAATCAGCTCGATGACGCAATAAAGTGGCAGCAGGAGGCGCTGACGATCTGGAGGATGTTGAACGACCCAAGTGCCATCGTCCGGTCGCTCTGGTTTCTCGGGCTGGTTGCCGGAAAACGGAGAGAAGTCCAGCGTCTTGACGAGCTCTATGAAGAAAGTGCCCCTTTGGCCCCTCATCTGGGAATCACGCTCTGGACGGTCGTCCCGAACTCGCTTCAGGCCCTGAAGGCGTTGGCCGAGCGGGATGGGCAGCGATGCCGGGACACTCTGGCCGCCACACTTGACTACCACGTGAAGCATGGATACCTGTGGCCTCACGCGTGGTGCCTGGGAATCATGGCTGAGGCCGCGATGATTGACGGAAACCGCGACGAATCTCTCTCGCTTTATCAGCGAAGTCTTGCGGAATTCAATGAGCATGGTGACATCTACGCGACAATCGACTGCCTTGTGGCAATCGCAAACCATGCCTCAGGTTATGGGCAGCCGGAAACTGCAGCCATGCTTCTTTCTGTCGTCCGCCAGATCAGGTTTGCAGTCGGCTATCGGATGACATGGGCCACAATCAGCGAGCAAGACTCGTGGAACCTCACCAATTCTCTCTTGGATTCGGACCGCGTTGGCCAGATTCAAGCGGATGCGCTTGATCTGCGGCTATCGGATGCAGTAGCGCTGGCTTTGTCGGTTAAGCCTGAGCAAGTGGGGCACGCGCCCGCTCTTAAGCAAGGCAACAGGTACGGTTTGACGAGTCGAGAACGAGAAGTCTTGAAGCTCCTGGCAGAGGGCAGGAGCAATCAGGAAATTGGCGATCTGCTGTTCATCAGTGCGCGAACAGCGGGCACCCATGTGGCCAACATCCTGCAGAAATTGGGAGTTCATTCACGTGCTGCCGCCGTGGCCGTTGCGCTGAACAAGGATCTTGATCTCGAAAGCTGACTGGTTCGCCACTTGAACCTGAAAACGGTAGCAAACGGTCCAAGCCCTATTTGCGCAGGACCAGTTCCTTCAATGGTCGAATCTCGATAGTTCCCAGTCTGGACGACGGAGTCTTCGCGGCGAGACGTATTGCATCGTTCAGATCGCGGGCCTCAATCAGGTAAAAGCCGGCCAGCTGTTCCTTGGTTTCAATGAAGGGACCGTCCGTCACTGAAAGAGCTCCATTGTGGACACGCAACGTCGATGCGGTTCGTGCCGGCTGGAGAGGGGATGCCGCTATGTACTGCCCGTTCGCTTTCAGGCTCTCCAAATACTCGAAGACCTCTCCCACAATGGCATTCTGCTCCTCGATTGGAAGAGCGTCCACATCGGTCTTTTCATCATGGTAAACCAGGAGCAGATACTTCATCGTTCCTCCCCGAACATCGATCTACTGAGTCTCCGTCACACGTGTCAGGAGCTGCGACTCACGATCTCACCCTTCCGACAGATCGAGTTGCCATCCATCATGCCAGTCAAATTCACAATCTTCTGTCGGATACGGATCCGTCAGCTCGAACGTCGCTACCGTCCGCCAAGTAGTCGATTTGCGAAGAGCATGCTCGACACCGCGCCTGTTCCTATGCGAATCGATGTCACCGAGGATTGCCGGGTTGCATCGAAAGAGCGGTTGGGTCAAGCCCACCCGCCATGACATGCCGCCATCGCTTTTCGATCAACCGATTCTCTTCTCGATCAGGTGCCAGGCAGGCCGGCCACATCGACCAATGGCCTGATCTCGACTGTTCCCAGTCGCCCGCCCGGGATTGTCTTGGCAATCTCGATAGCCTCATCGAGATCAACGGCGTCGATTAGGAAATAGCCGCCGAGCTGCTCACGCGTCTCAGCGAAAGGACCGTCCGTAACGACCCTCTTCCCAGCGTCGACACGGACACTGGTTGCGGACGCCACGGGCTGGAGCGCATTCGTGCTGATGAGTTTGCCCCGACCGTGCAGCTCCCTGGCTAGTGCCGCCGACTCGTTGTAACAGTCATCCCTGCCAGCATCGTCCCAGGCCTGCTCGTCTCCATAGATGAGGAGCATATATTTCATTCGTTCGCCTTTACCTCAAGTGACCGCCGGCCATCGCTCCGACGATCCAGTATGCTTCTTTTCCCGAAACGACTTCGTCTGGTAGCGGGTCATCTGGAGACTCATGCGAGAGGTCCCGCTCACAAGCAAAAAATCGCACCAGCGGCCGTCGTTTCTGGGTCGAATGGTCACGTATCGTCCCTTTCAACATCGGGTACTCAGCCTCCAGTGCATCGAGCACTGTCCGCTGGGTCACCGGGCTGTCCACCTGCAAATGGACCTCCCGGTCGCTTTTCGCCAAAGTCCGCAAGTGGCCCGGCAGCATTACTCGAATCATTGCAGCGTCTGCACCTCAACTGATAGGACCGCCGGCAGGTCGCGCACAATTGGCTCCCACGTATCCCCCGAGTTCGAGGAAGCATAGACCTGTCCACCGGTCGTACCAAAATAGACGCCGCACGATTCAAGAGAATCCACCGCCATGGCGTCCCTCAGGATATTCACATAGCAGTCACTCTGGGGCAAACCGTTCGTCAGCGCTTCCCATTCATTGCCTCCGGATTTGCTGCGATAGACCCGAAGCTTCCCTTCTGGAGGGTAGTGGTAGTGGTCGCTGAGGATCGGCACAACGTATATCGTCTCGGGTTCATGAGCGTGCACCGCTATCGGAAATCCAAAGTCGCTGGGCAGATTGCCACTCACCTCGTGCCAGAGATCGCCGGCATTGTCGGTCCGCATCACGTCCCAGTGCTTCTGCATGAAGATCGTGTCGGGATTCGATGGGTGCATTGCCAGATTGTGGACACAGTGACCAACGGCGGCATCAGGATCGGGAAGCTCGAACTCCGAAATCAAGCCCTGGTTGATCGGTGTCCAGGAGACACCACCATCCTCCGTGCGGAACGCACCGGCCGCCGATATAGCGATGAACAATCGATCGGCATTCGTTGGGTCCTGCAGAATAGTGTGTAGGCAAAGGCCTCCTGCGCCTGGCTGCCAGAAGGGGCCACTCTTGTGCTCTCGCAACCCAGAAAGCTCGCTCCAGCTCTGACCAGCGTCGGTCGACTTGAAAATGGCGGCGTCTTCGACGCCAGCGTAGACCGTACCGACGTCGAAGAGCGAAGGTTCGAGATGCCAGACGCGGGCGAACTCCCAGGGATGTTGAGTACCGTCGTACCACTGGTGTGTACCTGGCACACCGTCGTAGGAGAATTCATTCCCCACTGGTTCCCAGGTCTTGCCTCCATCGTCCGACCGCTGCATCGTTTGCCCGAACCAGCCACTTGTCTGCGATGCATAAATCCTGTTCGGATCAACGGGTGATCCTTTCAGATGGTACATCTCCCAGCCTGGGAACAGAGGCTCACCCACGTCCCACTTTTCTCTACTCTCATCCGACGTGAGAATGAACGCCCCCTTCTTGGTCCCAATAAGCAAGCGAACTCCGCTCATGATCTCCTCCTCCAGGAATGCTCCTGATCCGATTCAGGCCCCCGCCTGCTATCTGGTCGAACAACCACTAGTCATTTCGACGAATGCCAGACCATGATCTAATCAAGCCAGGCCTCCGACGTCAATAGGGTCGCGTGGCAAACTCACCATTGTTCAGGTCTTGGCACCAGTTTCGGCCTTGGTCTCTTCAATGCTGGCATCGATACGGTCCCACGCAGCCCTCTCTTCTGGCCCGATGGCATCACCAAAATCTTCAACTTCAAATATCTGGCGCAGAATCAGCACATCGCCTTCCAGGAGAGGACACTTTCTGGCCCACATTTCAGCTTCTTCGCGCGACCTGACCTGCCAGATCCAGTAGCCACCGATCAGTTCCTTCGATTCGGCGAATGGGCCATCGATCACGACGTGGCTGTCCTTGCCATACTCGACCCGAAACGCATTGGATGTTGGATGAAGCCCATCCCCTCCTACGATCACGCCAGCGTCGGCCAGCTCCTGATTAAACGTCATCATCAATGCCATTTCTTCCTGAGTCGGCATTCTCCCGTTCTCATAGTCACGGGCTGACTCACCAGTCATCGTCACCAGCACCATGTATCTCATATCCATTTCGCCTTTCCGACGTGAGTGCTGTCTACCATTTCATCTCGCGCTACGTGACCGTCACGTTCCCACGTTCGCGCCTTCGTAAAATGGTCGACCCATCCGAAGCAGAATCGACATTGCAGGCGGCAATCAGTCGATTTGAGGATTGCGCCTTCGCTGCGGCTTCCACCATGTCCTGTGGTTCTATGCGGAAACCTCTGAAATGCGCCGCTCGAGAAATCGGCGCTCAGGTTCCTGAAGTGCGAGTGCCAGGGCGCGCTCGTACGACGCGCGAGCCTGTTCATGGTTCCCGAGCCGGCGATGCAATTCGGCCAAAGCTGAGTGCGCCAAATGATAGTCTCCGAGTTCGCCTCGATTCAACAGGTTCTCGATCATTTCCAGGCCAGCGGCAGGACCGTCACGCATCGCGATCGCGACAGCGCGGTTGAGCTCCACGACTGGTGTGGGTGACACCTGATACAACAATGCGTAAAGGTCAGCAATCTTGGACCAGTCGGTTGCTTCTGGTGTTGCCGCGTTTGCATGGATTGCAGCGATCGCCGCCTGGATGGTATACGGACCTATTGTGCCGCTGGCAAGTGCCTGTTCCGCAAGTGCACTTCCATCTTCGATCTGTTGCCGGTTCCAGATCGATCGATCCTGATCGTCAAGCAGGATGAGATCGCCGTCAGCGGTGGTCCGTGCCTCCCTCCGCGATTCGTGGAGCAGCATCAGTCCCAGTAGACCCATGACTTCAGGATCTGGCAGGAGATCGAGCAGCAGCGTGGCAAGCCTGATCGCCTCGCCGGAAAGGTCTGACCGGACCAGGACATCACCAGCCGACGCTGAATACCCTTCATTGAAGACGAGATAAATCACATGCAACACAGTGCCAAGTCGCTCAGGGAGTTCTTCGGGACCAGGAACCTGATACGGAATTCCCGCATTTCGAATCTTGTTCTTGGCCCGCACGATACGCTGTGCCAGCGTCGGTGCAGAGGTGAGAAATGCTCTCGCGATTTCCTCTGTCGTGAGTCCGCACACTTCCCGAAGCGTCAATGCGATTCTGGCCTCAGGAGAAAGTGCTGGGTGGCAGCAAGTGAAGATGAGCCTCAGGCGATCGTCGACGATGAGGTCATCTTCGAGGACCTCAGCATACTCATCCACCGGGTCATCGAGCTGTTCGGCCAGTACAGGAAGGGACTTGTCGAACCGGGCGCGGCGTCGCATGTTGTCAATGGCCTTGAATCGCCCGGTTGAGACAAGCCAGGCTCGTGGATTAGCGGGAATACCATCCACCGGCCATTGCTTAAGAGCCGATGCAAACGCGTCCTGCAAAGCGTCCTCCGCGAGATCGAAATCACCGAGCAGCCGGATCAGCGTGGCAAGCACTCGGCGTGATTCCTGGTGATAGACCTCGTCGACAACCGTCTGCATCTGTGCGATCGATTCAGCACTCACCGTCCCAAAACCTTCCAATTGGTGAAACTGTCGATATGGGCTCCGATGTTACGAGCACTCCTATACTCGGCACCTTCGTCGATTTGTCGTGGACTGCCCATGGCACCCCTGTCGATCGAACGAAACGTCAGTGCCTTTCGAATTGAGGATCAGGTTCCGAATCGCATTGCGCTGAGGGCCCGTGCCTTGGCGGCTTCGACATCGCGGTTTTTCGGAGGAGATGATGTCTCAAGTTCGATCAGCAACTCAGCAACACTGCGACTGATTTGTTCAACCGCAACCTCAAACGCTTCCGCATTCCCGCGAGAAGGTTTTGTCATGCCACTGACTTTTCGCACGAATTGCAGCGACGCTGCCCGGATCTCGTCGTCCGAAGCCGGCGGTTCGAAATTGAACAGTGTCCTGATGTTTCTGCACACGTTCTTGCATCCTAATAGCTGATCCGAAGCAACCTCGACGTTGCAGCCATTCCTGCTCGTTCGAGTGTTCGCTTCGAGCCGTGATTGTAAAACCAGCAGCCGGCGGTCGTGCGCAATCCTTGTACCCGGCACTTTTCCCGCAGAAGCGTGATTGTCGCTGTTCCGACACCGCTGCGTCGTTGGTTCTCGAGGGTGAACATGCCGATACTCGCCACATCAGGGTGAAAGGTACTCCGCTCCATCACTCCGAAGCCGGAACACTCATCGCCGCGCATCGTCAGGAAGAGGCCGCCTGGACCAAGGTACCGATCGATTGGGTCGAAGAAATCCCCGGTCATATCCTTGATGAACGGTGCATGCTCCTCGGTGCCGGGTTGCAAGTGCCAGTGACGGCCCATTGCTGACCCCATGGGCTCACCAACGCTCTGAAAAAAATACGACTGCGGTCTGACCTGTTGAGCATCGTCGATCGCGTGGGATAGAAAGTAGTCATCGTATGTTGGCACCATCGACGACCGGACCTGCTCGAGCTTTCTGATCTGATAGAACAGCGGCTGGCCATACTGACGAAAACCGTCTCGAACCTGAAATTGTGTCACCTGACGTTGCTGGTGAATCGATCCTATTCCAGCCAACTCGCCGTTTACGGCAAGCCGGTAGTGATTCGACTCTCGCACATGCTCTTCAACGTACGAATCGACCAGCCCAGGCAGCGACGCAACGTGAGCTCGGATTTCCTGGACAACAGCCTCGAACGAAACAGGCTCAACAGAGATCCGCATGAGCTATCCGCACCCTCATGATCACGTTGTTTACTCGCGGCTGATGCTGACAATCGAAACTGGCGGAGTCAGCGCCTGCTCAACACACGGGGACTCGTTGATGGACCGAACCACGTCCATTCCCGAAATCACCTGACCAAATGCCGCAAAGCCCTGGCCATCGGGATTGCGCTGGCCACCAAAGTCGAGCTCTGGCTGATCACCAACGCAGATGAAGAATTCTGTCATGGCACTATCTGGTTCACTTCGTGCCATCGAAATGGTGCCATCGCGGTGCTGCAGTCCGGTGACGCTTGTCCGCTCCAGAGGCAGCGAGGTCCGGCCTTCGGTAGAGAATCCTTCGGCAACCCCACCCTGAATGACTGCGATTTTGATCGAGTCGTTCGGTTGATTGTCGGGCGTCACTGTTCGATAGAACCGACCACCGTCGTATGACCCGTCGTCGACGAAGCTCAGAAAATTACTCGAGGTGACTGGAGCTGCTACGTCGTCGATTTCGACCACTATTGGCCCTGCGTTTGTCGCAATTGTCACTCTCGGTTTCATTCGTGCCACACTCCCGTTTGAACCGGACCGAATGCCAACCGGCTAATCACCAGTGGCAGAGGTCCTCGACGATAGCACGTTTGTGCAATGATCGGGTTCCTTCTTCCAGGTGAAGGGTGAAATGACTGATCTGTACCAGTTGGAAAAGCGACACTCAGTTTTCCGCGCCAGGGAGTTTGCCGTTGCAGATTCTCTCGCCTATTTCGATCACGCCTCAGACTCTCCGCTGCCCGCCAGATCTGCCCGTGTGATCGCTGAACGAACTCGGCTTCTGCAATATCCATCCGCCGAGGTTCGACCTCGCGAAGACTATCTCGCATGCGCAAGAGCGCGTCTCAGTCATTTGCTCAACGCCGACGCCAATCAATTCGCCTTTCTCACAAACATCGCCGACGCAACCGCCACCGTTGCCAACGGACTTGATTGGCGACCCGGCGATGAAATCGTGATCCTTCGTGGAGAGTTCGCGTCGTTCGTCTATCCGTGGCAAAACTTGCTCGCTCGTCAGGTGCGAGTCGGGTTCGTCGACCGCGGATCGCGTCTGGCAGTTGACTTAAACGAGATAGAAGCGGCAATCGGCCCGTCGACTCGCGTGGTCGCGATCAGCCACGTCGAGTTCGAATCTGGCCTTCGCCACGACCTGGCTGCCATTTCAGCGATAGCTCACGCGCACGACGCACTTCTTGTCGTCGACGCCAGTCAGTCGCTAGGAGTATTGCCAATCGACATTGCTGCCGACGGCGTAGATGTTCTCGTATCGGTTGGATACAAGTGGCTAATGTCGCCACACGGCATTTCGATCCTCTATGTTGGCAGACAGGTGATGGATCGCATTGCGCCTTCTGTCCCCGGTCGGTACAGTGTGAACGCTGGATGGCAAACGTCCGAGTACTCGCTCGACTGGCTACCGAACGCCGAGCGGTATCAGGGTGGTGCGTTGAACTGGATTGGCCTCTGTGCCCTGGCCGAATCTCTCGGACTTCCAACTGAAGTTGGAATCGGCGACATTCACGCGTCGTCCATGATGACTTCGGGACGGATTCTCGCCGAGCTTGACGACCTCGGCGTCGAGATAACCAGCAATCGCGACCCTGACCGGCGCTCTGCAATTCTCTCGTTCACGCTGGGCTCGCCAGAACGCGACGCAGCATGTGTTGAGACTGGCCGCGAACGTGGAATCTATTTTGGTCATCGCGGGCACGGCATTAGGGTAGGGGCCCATTTCTGGAACAATTCCAATGATGTCGACCGATTGATCGAGCATATCAGGGACAGAAGATGACGAGAGACTGGTACCAGGGAGCAAACCGCAGGGAGCGCATCGCTGCGGCGCTGAACACCTGTGAATTCGATGCGCTCCTCGCGGTTACCCCCGAAAACGCCCACTATCTCGCAGGTCACGGAAACTACATTGCCACCCACTGGCGAATCCCTGGTCTTTTTTCAGCCGCCGTCGGGCGCACTGGAAATCCAGCAGTGTCTTCGGTGGACTTTGGAGCCGACCCTTCGATTCAGCCCGCATATTCGCACTTCCCGTTCGAAAGCTGGATCGAATCGGTCGATATTCGACAGTCTCCTGGCGAGTCCGCCGCCACCAGAGCGGTTGCAGCCCGTCAAGAGAAGCTGAATCGACCTGCTCAGTTTGATTTCGACGCAGTCTGGGACCAGGTAGCTGCCGCGATCCGACATGTGGCACCGACGGCCGCACGAATCGGTGCGGACCTGCGGGAGGTCGACCAATATTCTGTCGAGCAACTGCTGGAACGACTACCAGGGATCATGATCGAGGACGCAACACCTGTATTTGAGAATCTGCGGGCGGTGAAGGACCCTGACGAACTCGAACATCTGCGCACAGCCTGCGTCCTCACCGAGCTCGGCATCTACGGTGCCTTGCAGTGGCTCCACCCCGGAATGACCGAACAGGCAGTGAACAGCGCGTACCAGGTCGCCGTGCACGAACAGGTAATGACACAGACCCGGTTCTCACAGTTCCGTCAGGCCGAGGGACTGGTATCGATCGGAATCGGGCTGGATTCTTCGCGGGTCGTCGAACCGGGTCAGACGATCAAGTTCGATATGCAGGTGGACATCGCCGGATATCACAGCGACGTAGGACGCACAGTGGCAAACCAGCCGACCGCAGAGCAGCGAGAGGTTTTCGCGGCTTTGCACGAAGCCCTTCAGCGAGCTGAGAAATCGATCCGTCCTGGCGTTCGGTTCTCCGAGATTCACGAAGCTGGCTCGGCTGCCATGCACGATCAGGGATTCACCAGTTACAGCCGTGGCCATTTAGGACATAGCCTGGGGCTCACGCAGCACTTCGAAGAGCCCCCTTTCATCGCCGCCGATGAGCATCGCCGGGTAACCGAGTCGATGATGCTCAGCCTGGAATTGCCGTACTACATCTACGGGATCGGGGCTTTTCAGCTCGAACGCATGATCGAGGTCACGGCGGACGGCCCTCATGCGATCGATCGGTTGCCATTCGATTTCGCAGTCGGCCTCGCTGAGCCATAGGAATCAGCGGACAAGCAGGACGTCATGGGTCGGTATATTCTCAGGCGCATTCTGGTGGCAATTCCGATACTGCTCGGCGTGTCGCTGCTCGTCTTTCTGATGCTGCATACGGCCGGTGGCGACCCGGCTGTCCTCCGGCTGGGAATGCAGGCGGATGAAGACTCAATTGCTCGCGTCCGCGCCGAGATGGGACTCGATCGCCCACTAGCAGTCCAGTATTTCGATTTCCTTAGCAACGCCCTTAGAGGTGACCTTGGCCGGTCGTATCGTTCCAATGCCGCAGTTACCGACGAGGTGTTCTCCCGATTTCCGGCCACAGTTGAGCTGGCCCTTGCCGCTATGTTGATCGGTACTGGCATCGGCCTCACGGCAGGGGTGATTGCCGGCGTCAAGCGCAATTCGATCTTCGATTACTCCAGCACGCTCGCAGCTCTGGTGGGCGTTTCAATCCCGACGTTCTGGCTCGGAATCATCCTGATTATTGTCTTCGGCGTCTGGCTGGAGTGGCTGCCCATCTCAGGCAGGGTCAACCCTCGTCTCGGGGCAGATCCGTCGCAGCCATTTCTGGTCCTGAGTTCGCTGATTCAACGCGACTGGGTCGTTTTTGAAGACTCCCTCAAGCACCTGGTCCTGCCGGCGATCACGCTGGCAGGCTGGCCGGCAGCAATTATCGCCCGCATCACCCGAGCATCAGTTATTGAAGCGATGGACGGCGACTACATCCGAACTGCTCGAGCAAAGGGCTTGCGAGACCGCGTCGTCGTTCGCCGCCATGCATTGCCGAATGCCGTCATCCCCGTTTTGACGGTCATTGGCCTCGAGCTGGGAATGCTTCTTGGCGGAGCAGTGGTTACCGAAACGGTGTTCTCCTGGCCGGGAGTCGGCAAGCTTGCCGCCGACGCGGTTTCAGCCCGCGATTATCAGGTCACACAAGGTGTGGTGCTGTTGCTGGCGACCGTCTTTGTACTGCTGAACCTGTTCGTGGATATCCTCTATGCCTTTGTCGATCCAAGAGTTCGGTACCGATGACTTCCGAGACGCCTGATGCAGGAGTGGTCTCAATCGGACGACGCCGATCCAGATGGATCGGGCAGTTTTTTGGCAACCGAATGGCAATTGTAGGGGTAGGGCTGCTCGCAATCCTGGGACTGATTGCCTTACTTGGTCCGCTATTCGTTGAAGATCCGAATCAGCAAAATGTCCAGGCGCGATTTCTCACGCCAGGCAGGGATCACTGGATGGGAACCGACGAGTTGGGCAGAGACTTGCTCTCCCGGTTTGTCCATGGCGCTCGCATCTCTATCGCTTCGGCTTTGGTGGCGGTGGGCGTGGGTCTCAGCCTCGGAACAATGATTGGGCTGACTTCCGGGTATCTGGAGGGAAGAATCGGACTCGGCCTGATGGCCTTCATCGATCTGCTATTGGCAATACCGGCGATTCTCTTGGCGATTACGATGGCTGCCCGGCTTGG
>JBGTJM010000226.1:0-4730 GCA_041745115.1 Thermomicrobiales bacterium | reverse complement strand
TACGTGAAGCGAGTTCGCTCGCTCCTGAATGCGAAACGTCGCAGTCGGGAGCGAGCGTTTCTTGTTGAGGGTGTCAGAGCGATTGCTGATGCGATTCAACTGGACGCCACGCCGGAATTCATTCTGATGGCTGAGTCATTTGAAGATCGAACCAGATTTGCTGATATCGACGATCAGTTGCTGATCCGGATAGATTCGCGGCTCCTTCGAGAACTCTCTGGCACCGAGTCACCTCAGGGTGTGCTAGCCGTTTTTCCGATCCCCAGCCCGCACCCGGGCCCTGCCACTCCCTCGCTATCGATCATTGCAGACGGCATGAGCGACCCGGGCAATCTCGGCACCCTGCTGCGAACTGCAGCCGGAGTGGGCGCATTGGCCTGCTATCTGACTGCTGGCAGTGTCGACCCATACAACCCCAAAGTCGTACGGTCGGCCATGGGCGCCCACTTTCGCTTGCCGATCCATGATGTCACACAGTCCAGCTGGCCCATCGACGATTCGACGACGTCAGTGGTCTGTCTGGATCCAGGCAGTAGCGTGAAGTACTACGATATCGACATGACGGGGCCAGTCGCTATCATCGTCGGCTCCGAGGCGCATGGCGTGTCAACATCCAGTCGAAACATGGCCACCGTTGAAGTCTCGATTCCTCTGGAACAGAACACGGAGTCTCTCAATGCAGCGGTCGCTGCGTCAATCGTGCTGTTCGAAGCCCTCCGTCAACGAGACATTTCGTCAAATCACCCGGAAAATCACTCATAACCATTGACGAAAGATACCGAAACAGTGGATCATTTGCCTATCGGTCACCATGGAATTGCCAAAAGCGTTCCGGTGGCGTGTGCCTTGTGTCAGAGCACGCCCGACGGAGATTCTGTCAGGTGTGCACATTGAGTCAAACGGGGAGGTAAGTTCAGATGCGCAAGCAGGACCTGGTCGCGGAGATCGCAAACGAAACCGGTATGCCGGAGTCGAAGGTCAACCAAACGGTAAGCGCCGTCTTCGCTTCGATCGAGTCCGCCTTGGCAAAAGGCGATGAAGTGTCGATCAGCGGTTTTGGAACGTTCCGCGTCACCGAGCGGCCGGCCCGAGAGGGCAGGAACCCGCAGACTGGCGAGACTATCAAGATCAAGGCGAAAAAGAGTCCGACCTTCAAAGCCGGCGCCGGTCTCCGACGCGCAGTCGAGTAGTCGTCAGTCCTCGAACAGATACAGATGCCAGAAGGGGCGGCGAATACTCGCCGCCCCTTTTTGGTTTCATCGCTGATGTCTGCTCAGCGCCAGCTACACGTCCAGGTTCACAACATCCCGTGCGTGAGTCTGGATAAACGACTTTCGAGGTGGCACGGCGGCACCCATCAGCATGTCGAACGTCTCATCAGCTACCACGCCGTCGTCGATATTGACCTGACGGAGCGTTCGTCGAGTCGGATCCATTGTGGTTTCCCACAACTGGTCTGGGTTCATCTCGCCTAGCCCCTTGTAACGCTGCAACTCGTAGCGCTCCCCAACTTCCTTGATAGCCTCTTCGCGCTGCTTCTCGGTGTAGGTCCAGATCTCTTTCTTCCCTGCCTTTACCCGGTAGAGAGGCGGTTGAGCGATGTACAGGTGTCCATCCAGAATAATCTGCTCCAGATGCCGGAAGAAAAACGTCAACAGCAGTGTGCGAATGTGCGATCCGTCGACATCCGCATCGGTCATGATGATCACCCGGTGGTATCGCAGCTTCGTAGGATCGAACTGATCGCCGACTGACGTTCCCAACGCGGTAATCAGCGTGCGAATCTCGTTGTTCTGCAGGATCTTATCCAGCCTGGCCTTTTCGACGTTCAGAATCTTGCCTCGCAACGGCAAAATCGCCTGGAACCGCCGATCCCGCCCTTGTTTCGCCGACCCACCGGCCGAGTCACCCTCGACAATGTAAAGCTCGGCTTGCTCAGGATCGCGCTCGGTGCAATCCGCGAGTTTGCCCGGAAGAGAAAAGCTGTCCAGGCCACCCTTCCGCTGCACCAGCTCACGTGCTTTCCGGGCGGCCTCTCGGGCCCGGGATGCATTAACGCACTTCTCGATGATTCTCCGTGCAAGTTGCGGGTGCTCTTCGAGATATGCACCAAGCGCCTCGTTCACGACCGTCTGCACCGCGCCAGCGACCTCGGCATTTCCGAGCTTGCCCTTCGTCTGGCCCTCGAACTGCGGCTCCTGCAACTTGACGGAGACGATCGCCGTCAGTCCTTCGCGAACGTCTTCCCCGGAAAGTGACTCATCACCTTTGAGAAACCCGTTCTTTTTTGCATAGTCGTTGATTGTGCGCGTCAATGCGGACTTGAAGCCCGAGAGATGCGTACCGCCATCATGCGTATTGATATTGTTTGCAAAGGTGTGTGTCGACTCACCATAGCTGTCGTTGTACTGCAACGCAACTTCCACCAGACAGCAGGGTGTGTCCTTCGATACGTAGAACGGCCGATCCTGAACCACGCTTCGATGACGGTTCAGATGCCGAACAAAGGACACAATTCCGCCTTCGAAATAGAAGGTCATCTCCTTGTCGTCACGATCATCGACAAAATTGATTTTGAGCCCTTTGGTCAGGTACGCGGTCTCTCTGAACCACTGCACGAGCGATTCGTAGTTGTAGTCGAGTCCTTCAGTGAAAATGGTGGTGTCTGCGAGAAATGCTGTCGTCGTCCCATGGGTTTCTGGATCGACAGCGCCCAGGTTCTGAACTTTCGTCTTTGGCACGCCTCGCTCGTAGTCCTGAGCGTAGAGCCTGCCGTTCCGTCGAACCTCAACTCGGCACCACGTCGACAGAGCGTTCACAACCGAGGCGCCAACTCCATGCAGGCCGCCTGACACCTTGTATCCACCACCACCAAACTTGCCTCCGGCATGGAGCACCGTCATGATCACTTCGAGTGCAGAGGTGTTCATCTTTTCGTGTTTGTCCACGGGAATACCGCGACCATTGTCCCGGACGGTCACCACACCGTCTTTCGAGATGTGAACGTTGATTTCGTCGCAGTGGCCGCCCAGGGCTTCATCCACCGAGTTGTCGACCACTTCTCGTACAAGGTGATGCAGTCCGCGCTGATCAGTGCTACCGATATACATGCCAGGACGCCGGCGCACCGCCTCGAGGCCTTCGAGAACCTGGATGGAGCTTGCGTCGTACTTAGCTGCTTTTGCGACTGTTGCCGTCAAGATCATGATCCTTTCCAAATACCTGATGGTGGCGTCGTAACTGTGAGATCGACGTCACGTGTTCATCGAAAATTCGTGGTCTATTCGGTTCAATCGATCTCGAAAAAAGAAAATCGCCGCCAGGGCCAGCGAGCACCCAACAAATGCGCTCGCACCAATTGCCAGCGCCATGCCCGGCGGATTAACGGCTATTCGCTCCCAAATGACGCTCAAGCCCCAGCCGAGAATCATCGTAGCGCCAATAAATGCCAGAGAGTGCCAGGTGTACCGCTTGACGACCCGCGCGCTCAGACGAAGCGCATCCGGAGCACTGGATTCCGCGACGAAAAGCGCCTCCGGAGAAAAGTAAAAAAGCGCAATCATCGCCACAACTACGAGCGTGACAATTGGCAGAAGCAACCCGTTCAGATTGATGCCCACAACCGTTGTCGCCGCCCAGGCCATGCCAACAGGCAACAACAGAAATGCCGCTATGCCGAGGATCAGTCCAACCAGTGCCAGAACGCGCAACGCAACGATCGGCGTCCTGCGCAGCCGTTCTCTCCACGACCTCCCTCTCTCCAGACCCGTGTCAGCCAGCCAGAGCCCGAACAACGAATACGCGAAAGCGGTCAGAATCACCACGAGAACCACAACCGGGATACCCACTGCCAGATTCGATATCTGCCAGGTCGAACGTGAGATCGGCACATACAGCTCACCGCGGTCCGATCCTCCCAGAAGAGAGGGAATCAGAATCCAGACAAGGCCAAAAACATCCACCCTACCGATGTCCGCAAGTAGTTCGGATGCACGGGCACTGATCGACCAGTTTTCAGATGCTACCCACTGGCTCCAGCGGCTCATCATCGGTTCCAGCGTGACCCGCCGGCCCAGGAGATAGAACGCATCCACCAGCACTGGAATGGCCAGCAACGCCGGGTTGCTCAGCACGGTATTCACGCCGTCCGCGATCACCTGTGTGATCGTCGACTCGGGATCAGATTTGACAGCCACTCCACTCTTGTTCACCAAAATCAGAAAATCCTTGTGAAGGAACGCTCAGCCGTAGCCGATCTCGGCCAATCTCCATTCGTCGAGACCAAAATGATGGGCAATTTCGTGAACAACAGTGATGCGAATCTGTTGATACTGCTCGACTGGGTCCGGGAACGTGCGCTCCAGTGGTCCCTGATAGATCGTTATCTTGTCTGGCAGCGCCATCTGATAACCGGAGCAGCGCTCGGTGAGTGGAGTGCCCTCATAGAGCCCAAAAAGTTCTCCGCATCCAGATTCAGAATCACCGCAGACTGGTTCCTGCTCGACGACTACCTGGACGTTCTCCAGTTTGCTCCGAAGATCTGGATGCAGCGATTGAATCGCCCGCGTCACCACTCGCTCGAACTGACGTCGACGCATTTCCTTGTGAAGAACACGCACCTCAACTCGCATGCTCAATTTTACCATGTTTGCGGTAAATTCTGTAGGCGAATCTCAGGTTTAACTAAGCGTACGTACGCTCTCTTTTTTCTTCGATGACTCCACCGAGAG
>JBGTJM010000225.1:0-4328 GCA_041745115.1 Thermomicrobiales bacterium | reverse complement strand
GCGATGCCGCGCTTGGGACGGCATCGCAACAATGTTGACGCGCGGGTTGTCGATTTCGAGAGCGAACGTGGTCGGCTATTTCTTCGATTCGCCGGCGAGTTCCTTCTGCAACTTGCTCTCCACCTTCTCCACCTTCTTCAGAGCCGCTTCTTCTTCCTTCAGATTCTGGCTGAGCAGCTTCGCCACTGAATCTTCACCCAGCAGCTTCGCCTGATCGACGAGTCCGCTATACCCAGAAATCTCGTAGTGCTCGGTCTTCGCCGCACCGCCAGCAATCATGGCATCGAGCACCAATGGCTCTGGCTTCTCCTTGATCGCCTCCTCGAGCTCACGCTTCAGACCCTTGGCACCCTCACACTCCACATCCTCGGGCTCCAGGTTCAGTTCCTTGAAAGCCTTGTCAACGGTATCGAGATGTCCGCGGGTCTCCTCGAGATGCTCCTCCAGACCGGTCTTCAGTTCCTCACTGCTTACCGCCTTGATACCCCGCTCCAACATGGAGATGATGATCTCCTCTGCGCTTCGAATATCCGACAGCTCGTGAACAAAGAGGTCCATTGCGGTACTCATTCCCGACGTTTTCTGTTTCGGGCTCTTACTCTCCTTTGTGGCTGTTGCCATGGTTTCTCTCCCTCTCTACGATGTCCCCCGAAGTCCGGGTCGAAGAGACCAGAAGCACATTCCGTGCCCAGGTTGCGGAGCTTCTTCACGCTTTCTCGACGACGATTCCCCGCCAGGCCTCGACGCTCCGCGAAAGGCGTGTCGGAAACGAGATTTGGCCTCGTTTCGAACTGAGGTTATGCTGCTGTCATGGAGCGATTTGCAGATCAACTCGGTGTCTCCACATTTACTTTGATCGGGATTTCATTGCTCCTGATCATTCAATTTGCCCTGATGCTGGTGGCCCTCGTGGATCTTGCCCGCCGCGCCGAGGTCGTCGGTGGCAAGAAATGGCTATGGCTGCTATTGATTCTGCTGGCGAACGTAGTCGGGGCCATTATCTATCTGGCGGTAGGACGAAACGTGCCGCTTACTGTTGATGCTGCCCCCGAGCCGCATTGCGACGCTCCAATACCACGAGAGGAGCGTATTCGTCATGCGGTCCACAAGCTCTATGCGGACAAGGCTGCTCCATGACCGATGGAGCGTCGCCAGCCATCGAGATTCGCGGTCTCACCAGGGCATTTGGCGACCATCTTGCCATCGATGACATCACGCTTGATGTACCTCGAGGCGCAGTCTACGGATTCCTCGGACCGAATGGCGCCGGCAAAAGCACGACGCTCGGCATTCTCACTGGCCTCGACCGCCCAACATCTGGTTCAGCGCGCATTCTGGGACTCGACGTCATCCGCAAGGCCGACGCGTTGCATGAGCAGATCGGATTCCTGCCTGACGTACCCAGCTTTTATGGATGGATGAACGCTCGCGAAGTGCTTGAACTTGTCGGATCACTCTTCGGACTCGCCGGTGCTCGCCTTGAGTCGCGAATCGACGTCGTGCTCGACCTTGCGGGCCTGACTGGAGTAGATACCCGCGTTGGCGGTTATTCGCGTGGTATGCGACAGCGGCTGGGCATTGCCCAGGCAATGATCAATGCACCCTCCGTCTTGCTGCTGGACGAGCCAACCAGCGCTCTGGATCCAATCGGCCGCAAGGACGTGCTCGATATCATCCTGGCACTGAAAGGTCATGCGACCGTTTTCTTCTCCTCCCACATTCTCGCCGACGTCGAACGTGTCTGCGATCAGGTCGCCATTCTGGACAAAGGCAATGTCGTGCTCGAATCGAGCATCGATGCAATTCGCAGTCGATCGCAATCTCAGCGCCTGCTGATTCGAATGGCATCAACGTCGGACGTTGCACGGCTAGCGGAGGCGATTCGAACCGAGCCATGGCTGCAGGAAATGAGTGCACGTCATGACCGGATAGAGATTGCTGCCAGGGACCTCCCGGCCGCACAGCGAGCCTTGCCAGGTATCGTGGCAAATCTCGGGCTTACGATGACCCATTTCGAGACTGCGGAGCCCACGCTGGAGGAGGTCTTCGTCGACCTTGTTCTGGGAGATCCCGCATGAGCGGATTCGGCGTTTGGGTGCGCAAGGAATCCTTCGAGATTCGCCGCACATGGCGGCTTTGGGTACTGCCACTGTTGGTCATCACCATGGCGATCCTCAGCCCGGTCCTCGCCTGGGTAACCCCAGACCTGGTCCGTTCCTTTGCGTCAGACGAGCCAGGCGTGGTGATCGAGCTCCCCGATCCAGTCTCCGCCGATGCGCTGCGACAATGGGCTCAATCTCTGACCCAGATCATCCTGATTGCCATCGTCATCACGACATCAGGAATCGTCTCCAGTGAGCTCCGCAGCGGCACCGCCACGATGCTGTTGACCAAGCCGCTGTCCCGCTCGTCGTTTGTGCTGGCAAAAGCTCTGGTTCAATCGCTGTTCGTGGGACTGCTGGCGATACTTGGCGCAGCGATCGCTGGGGTTGTCACGCGAGTGATCTTCGGCGAGTTGTCCTGGCGGAATTTGGTCGAACTCACAGCAGTCTGGCTCGGCCTAGCATTGTTCATGATAGCCGTCATGACCATGTTTTCGACCCTGCTCGCTTCCGCCACTGCGGCTGCAGGCATCGGGATTGCGTTCTACTTCGTTCTGACCCTAGGATCGCTTTGGAGGCCCGTCAGGGACTTCTCCCCATCTGGTCTGCTATCGGCTGTCGACGCTTTGGCTGTCGGAAACTCCCAACAGGTGATCGTTCCAGCGATCAGCGCGGTGGTCTTGAGCACCCTGGCGCTCGGCACAGCGGTGATCCGGCTCAACCAGATGTCACTGCGCGGCAGCGGCGCTTCGAGTTAAAGCGCCGCTATTTTCCTGAAGCGGCAAACTCGATGTAGTCCAGGAAATCCAGCTCGCCAGGCGAATGGCCCAACTTCGAAAGCGTCAGGGCCAGTTCCGCACGATGCTGATGCGAATGAAAGGCCTGATGCAGCATCATGTCCCGCCGCGAATACAGTCCCTCGCTGCCGTAATGCGAGCGATAGTGAACCTTCTCGCTTAGCGACCGGTTGTCAAGTCCACTGAGGTACGTTTCCATCTCGGAGTCGAGCGCTTCCCATTTTTCGCGAAGATCTGCAATTCGGCTCAAGCTGTCCGGATCAAGCGCAGGACCGCTGGTGCCTTTGCTGGCGCGCTCGAACCATGACTGCTGGGCATCGAACATGTGCACCAGCGTGGTGAGGAAATCGCCAAAGCTTCCCTCTCCGAGAGGCGTCCGCAGTTGTTCCGGTGTCAGCTGCTCAGTCACGGTCAGGATCTGCCGATTCGCCCACGCCGAATGCCGGTGAATATCCACAATCGTCCTGGCGTCTTCGTTCACAGTTCACGTCTCCGAATTCCAGCTGATCGACAGGCAAGCTCAGAAACAGGGCCAGCGATTACTCAGTTCCGCCTCGCGAACAAGATATCCACCGGGAGAATCAATAGATTTCGAAGCCTTTGTAGCCTACCAGGTCACCATCTTGAACCTCGAAGCGGTCGACAACCGATCGCGGCGGTCCTTTCTCGCACCAGGCGATGAAATCGGCCATCGCTTCTTTCGTGCCTTCGGCCTCGATCCAGACTGAGTCATCCGGCATGTTTCGGGCAAATCCGGTAATTCCGATCCTGAGTGCTTCACGTTGTGTGGCTTTCCGGTAATTGACGCCCTGGACCCGACCCCAGACACGAAGTACCGCTCGCCGCTTGTTTTTGTCGTCGCTGCTACTTCGCCGTGCCATCTGCTTCGCTTTGCCTCCCACGCACCGATACCGTCCGACCGGTACCGTTGTCGACAATCTGACCTGAACCATCACCTCCAGAGGGTTCTCGGTCAGACATCAGATCAGTGGAATCGGGACCACCGCAATGATCCGATAGCACAGGGGCGATCCACAAGCGGTCCCGGTTCTCTTACCAACTCGATCTATTATCACCCGAAACGGTCCCGGATTTGTGTCCTGTAGCGATCGACATCGAAATGTTTCGCCATTCCGCGGGCGCCCATCGGTCGAATCAACCCCAGAATCGGCCGTTCCGGTGGGAATGGCCGGTCGTGTCGACCACCGATCGACCAGGCAATCCCAGCATATCCGTTTGCGTCTCGACCATCGACGAAGTATCGGTCATTGAGGCTCGCTACGACGTCGAATGCCTCCTCTGGCGAGCGAGTCCACGCCAGAACCCGCTTCGCCCAGTACATCCGCAGCCGGTTCGGCATCCAGCCCTCACCAACCATCTGACGTTGCGCGGCATTCCAGAGCGGATCATTCGTATTGCCAGTTTCCAG